>SKPY01000534.1 GCA_007119305.1 Nitriliruptorales bacterium | reverse complement strand
GGTCGCGGTGCCCGCGGTGCTGGCCGCGCGGCTGTGGCGGCTGCCCGCCGGTCCGGGCCGTGACGCGCTCGCGCTGGGCGGGCTGGGGCTCCTCGCCCACGCCCAGATCGAGATCCTGGGCGGGCGCATGGGCTACGAGGTGCTGCTCGCCCTGCTCGCCGCGCTCGCGGGTTCTACCGCCGCGCCCCGTGCGTTGCGAAGCCGGATCCTGCCGGGGGAGGTCCCCTAGGCGGCCGCGCGCCGCAGGAACTCCCCGAGCGCCGCTGTGGGGCGATCCCAGCCCATTGCCCCGGCGGTCCGCAGCCCCGACTCGATCAGGCGACTCGCGAGCGCCTCGTCGTCGAGAACGGCGTCAATCCGGGCGCGGAGGTCGGTTGGGTCGTCGCTGGGTGAGACGAGCGCGTTGTCGCCGTCGACGACGTACTCGCTCGAACCGCCGTCGTCGGTGCAGACGACGGGTACACCGCAGGCCATCGCCTCGAGGCAGGGGAGGTTGAAGCCCTCCTGACTGGAAGCCGAGACGAAGACCCGTGCCCGGCTGTATTGCCAGGATAGGTCCCCCTGGCTGCCGGAGAGCTCGACGAGCTTGCCGAGGCGGAGCCCGGTGGCCGCCTCCTCGGCCAGTGGCGTTCGCTTGCGTGGCCGTCGCGACCCGTAGCACACGACGTCGTGGTCGATCGGCGCGGGACGCGGCGCGAACTGGCGCAGGTCGACTGCGCCGGGGATCACCTGCTCGATCGAGACGTTCGCTGCCTCGCCGACCTGCGCGGCAGTCCAGCGAGAGTTCGCGAGGTTGGGCGCCGTGCGAGCAAGCGCGTAGTAGTCCTCGACGCCATGCTCACGATAGAGGTGGTAGGCGTCGAGGTGGTAGACGATCGCGGCTTGCGCGTCGAGGGTGTCGATCGCGGGCACGACGTCGGGGTCCGACACGAGCAGCACGTCGAAGGAGCGGCTCCGTGCCTCGTCGAGGCTCACGGCCGGTGCCCGGCGTGGCAGCCACGCAGGATCGTTCTCGGCGTCGAGGCTCACCAGGGTGATGTCCCACCCGGCCGCCGCGAGGCGGTTGCTCATCTCCAGCGCGCGCCGGATGCCACCCACCTGGCGCAGGTGAGGCTGCACCCATGCCACGCTCGGTCCGGGCCGTGGGATGGAAGGCGCTGCGTCGCGGCATTCGACGAGGCCGGCGGCGTGGGCGCGAGCGCGCACTAGGTCTCGGCCGATCCTCATCTGCGCCGCGCGGTCGGTGACGGCGGCCTCGCCGTGCTTCTCGATGAGGCGCCGTTTGGACATCGCCGTGATCGCGTCCCGCTCGGCCGGCGTGTAGCTGGCGGACTTGGCGTGATAGACGAAGCAGTCGTCGGCGATCGCGGCAGTGAAGCCTGCCCCCGACGCGCGGATCGACAGGTCGTCCTCCTCTCCGTAGCCCCGAGGGAAGGTGTCGGTGTCGAGCCCTCCGACGGCGTCGAGGAGTTCCCGCGTGACGAGGTAGCAGAAGCCGTTGACCAGGGGCACGCGGGGCCGCAGCCGCGCGCTGCCGAGGGCAAGGCGCTGATTGATCTCGGGCACCTGCCTGGGGTCGAGCTGCGGGTTGGTCGTCCACGTGCCGTCCGGGCCGACCACATGGGGGACGGACTGCCACGTCGCCGCGTTCGACCAGGGGCCGACGATGCCGATGCTCGGGTCGGACTGCGCGCAGGCCAATAGCCGGTCGAGCCAGCCAGGACCGACGATCGTGTCGGAGTTGAGCAGAGCCACCGCCGGCAGCCACGCCGCGTCGATCCCCGCGGTTGCCGCGACGCCGAAGCCGCCCGCGGTCTCGCGGCGGATCAGGCGGGCGCCAAGGTCGACGGCGGCCTCCCGCAGGAGAGACGCTGTCTCGGGCCGGCTCCCGTCGTCCACGAGTATCACCGGATGGGCTCGCAGGTTGGTGTGCGCGGCGACGGCATCGAGGCACCGACGGACGTCTTCAGGCGCGTCGTGAACCGGGATGACGATGTTCGCGTGCGCGGGCATCGTCGGCCCTGGCGCAGCTGGGATCTTCTGGCGGGGCGGAGCGCTGCCGGAGAGCGCGCGGTCGCTCGCGGGCCCGCCACGTGTCCGCGGCGGGGCCGGCGCTGGCGTGGTCGCCTGCTGCCCTGTCCCCAGCAGCGCCCCAAGCGTGTTGACCGTCCTCAGCCCCGCGCGCACGACCTTGCGCTGGCGGACGCGGGCGAGCTCGCCCTCGAGCCACTTCGCCCGTCGGCGCCATTCCCGGGTGGCGCGCGCCTCCGCGTCGAGATGCCGGGAGGTGGCCGTGAGCTCCTGTTGCGAGCGCTCGGCCTCCTGTTGCGCGCGTTCCGCCTCCTGTTGCGCGCGTTCGGCCTCCTGTTGCGCGCGTTCGGCCTCCTGTTGCGCGTGGGTGAGCTGCTCGTCGAGCTCCTGTTGGGCATGCGCGAGGTCTGTGCGCAGGTCGTTGGTGGCTCGGTGTGCGTCTTCGAGTTCGCGGGAAAGGCGGGTGCTGTCGCGACGAGTGTCGTCGAGATCGGCGCGCGCCGCACGCAGGTCGCGGGCGGCCGTCTGGTGCGAGCTCCGCTCCTCGTGCGCGCGCACGAGGTGATGGAGCCGGTCCTGCTCGAGAGCCTCTAGGTGGGCTCGTTGGCGCCCGCGCGGCGCGAGTTCGTCCAGCGTGCGCGGTACCTCGCTTCCCGGTGGGTGGGTGGCCGGGTCCGCGAGCACGCCGAGGCCGTGGAGCCCGGGCAGCTCGTGCAGGTCGACCCGAGCGTCGGTCTCGGCCAGGAAGTCCTCCACGGCGGTCAGCACGCCGTTGTCGAGGTCGTTCTCGTAGAGCCCGTTGTGTAGATGGGCGTTGAACCCGCCTTCGACGCACGGCTCGGCACGGTCGGGACGGAGCCCGAGACGCCGGTGCGGCTGACGGTGCGCGGGCGGGATCGCGTCCGGGTCGTAGTAGAGGTCGCGGCGCCCGTACGGCCAGTGGATGTCGTGCAGCAGCACGAGTGGGAATCCGCTGCCCGCAGGTTGGTGCTTGGCGAGCAATCGCAGCTCGCGCAGGACGGTGAAGTAGTTGTGGTCGCCGTCGATCAGCACGATGTCGACGTCCCCGACGTGAGCGAGCGCATTGAGGCTCCGCTCGAGGTGGAAGATCCCGACGTCACCGTTGGTGACGCGCCATCGATAGGGATCGAGGCTCGGGGAGGGGTCAATGACGTGCAGCCGTGCGTCATGGTCGCGGCACCAGGCCAGCAGGCGCTCGGTCGTCGCTCCCTGATCGGCGCCGACCTCCACGATCACGCTCGGCTGGGCAGCATCCAAGAGCGGCTCGATGACGGGCTTCCAGAGGCGATGCATGGGCTACCTACCTCATTCCGGTGAGTCGGAGCACGCCGCGCTCAAGGCGCGGCGCGCGTGCTAGCGCGTGGCGCAGCGCGACGACGCCGCGCGCGTGGCGGCGGGATCTGGCCATGCGGGCAG
>SKPY01000191.1 GCA_007119305.1 Nitriliruptorales bacterium | reverse complement strand
GGCGAGCGGGCGCGGGAGCGGTGGCGCAACCTGGGGGCGCTGCTCGAGCTCGTGGCCCGCCTCGCGCGCGACGCTCCAGGGCGGCCCCTGGCGGCGATCGTCGAGGACCTGCGGGCCCGCGCCGCCGCGGGGCACGACAGCCCCGACGAAGGCAAGGCGGTGACCTGCTCCACCATCCACCGGGCCAAGGGCCTCGAGTTCGACGCCGTCTTCGTCGTCTCGGTCGAGGAGGGCCTCCTCCCGATCTCGCACGCGCAGACGGCCGCGGACCACTGGGACGAGCGCCGCCTGCTCTACGTCGCGCTCACCCGCGCTCGCCGGCACCTGTGGGTGTCGTGGGCGACGACCCGCACGGGCAGACGCGGCAAGGACGTGCGGCGGCAGCCGTCCCGGCTGCTCTCCGACCTCGGGGCTCGCCCGTCCGCGCCGCCAGCGCGCCGCCAGGCTCCTTCCGCACCCACCACGGCAGTCGACCGCACGCTCGAGGCCAGGCTCCGGGAGTGGCGCCGGCGGCGGGCAGCCCGCGACGGCGTGCCCGCCTACGTCGTGTTCCCCGACTCGACGCTGTGGGCGCTCGCGGCCGACCCGCCCGACCGGGTCGAGGACCTGTTCTCGATCCGGGGCTTCGGCGCGGCCCGCGTGGAACGCTACGGCGACGAGGTGCTCGCCGTGCTGCGCGACGGCGGTTGACCCGACTCGTGGACCGCAGGATGCATGATCGAGGAGCGCATGTCTGACGCACTGCTGACCGACCTGTACGAGCTCACGATGATGGCGGGCTACCACGCCGAGGGCCGCGCGGAGGAGAGCGCGACCTTCGACGTGTTCTTCCGCAGCCCCCCGGAGGGGATCCCCCTCGTGGTCGCGGCGGGGCTGCAGGTGGTGCTCGACCACCTCGACGGTCTGCACTTCGCCGCTGAGGACATCGCCTTCCTGCGCAGCCTCGGCCGCTTCGAGGAGTCCTTCCTCGCCTACCTCGCGGACCTGCGGTTCAGCGGCGACGTGTGGGCGGTACCCGAAGGCCTGCCCGTGTTCGGCAACGAGCCCATCCTGAGGGTCACCGGCCCGCTCGCCGAGGCGCAGTGGGTCGAGACCGCGCTGCTCGCGCGCATCTGCTACAGCTCGCTGGTGGCGAGCACGGCGGTGGAGGTCGTGCACGCCGCGGGCGGGACCCCGGTGGTGGAGTTCGGGGCGCGGCGCGCCCACGGTCCGGACGGGGCAGTGACGGGCGCCCGCGCAGCGGTGATCGGCGGCTGCGCGTCAACCTCCAACGTGGAGGCCGGCCGGCGCTTCGGCCTTCCAGTCTCAGGCACGCTCGCGCACTCGTGGATCATGAGCTACGAGCGCGAGCTCGACGCGTTCCGCGCCTTCGCACGCACCTTCCCCGACCACTGCGTCCTGCTCGTCGACACCTACGACACGCTCGGGCAGGGGGTCCCGAACGCGATCACGGTAGCGCGCGAGCTCGCCGCGCAGGGGCACGCGCTCGCAGGGATCCGGTTGGATTCCGGTGATCTCGCAGACCTCGCGCGTGGGGCGCGCCGGATGCTCGACGCGGCGGGCCTGGCCGAGGTGGCAATCCTCGCCTCGGGCGACCTCGACGCCGAACGCATCCGCGCCCTGCGACGCGCCGGCGCCCCCATCGACGGGTTCGGCGTGGGCACGTCGCTCATCACAGCCCGCCGTGACCCGGCCTTCAACGGCGTCTACAAGCTGGCGGAGCTGGCCGGCAATCCGGTCTTGAAGATCAGCGGCACCCCGGACAAGACCACCATCCCGGGCCGCAAGCAGGTGTGGCGCGGCCCCGAGGGCGACGTGATCGGTCTTGCCGACGAGGAGCTCGAGGGCGAGCCGCTGCTCGTCGAGGTCATGCGCGGCGGCCGCAGGCTCGCAGACCCCACCCCGGTCTCCGACCTCGCGGAGCGCTGCCGCCACGCTGTGGCCGGCGTGCGCGCGGCTGTCGACGCGGGCCGCTGGACGGTGGGCTGCAGCGACCGGCTCGAGGCCATGCGCGCCGACCTCGTCACCCGCCACCGCCCTGCGTGAGGGGGCCCTGCAGACGCACGCAGGCCGCGCCGGTTGCCGGCGCGGCCTGTGCTCGAACGGCTGCCGTCTAGGCGTCGTCGTTGTCGTCGAGGTCGTCCTCGTCGAGGTCGTCGTCGAAGTCGTCGTCGAGGTCGTTGGCGGGCTCGTCGATGGGCTCGTCGTCGAGGAGCGGGTCGTCATCGACGGCCGCGTCGTTGCACGCCACCGCCCCGAGCGCGAGCAGTGCGGCGAAGAGCGCGGCGAGCAGGTTCTTGCGGATCATCGGTCTTCCTCCGTTACGTCGGTTGCGCGAGCGGGTCGGTGCGTCACTCCGGCGTTGTCCGGGTCGACCGCTCCATGCACTGCCAACTTGCCCACGCGTGCTCGGGTGACTCCTGTCCGGGCGGACGGGCCCCCTGTCCGAGCGCGGTAGTACGGCGCGCACGCCTGTCAGCGCCGGCGCCAGCGCAGCCCGCGGGTGCCGGGGACGAGCGCGAGCAGCCCGGCCCGTTCGAGGGCCGCGAGGTCGGCCCTGGCCGCCTCGCGGCTCACGCCCAGCGTGCGGGCGTACTCCGAGAGGGACACGCCGGCCCCCCGCTCGAGGCCGTCGGCGAAGCGCGTGGCCCGCGCCGGCAGCGCGACGTCCGGCTCCCCGCGCGCGGCCGCTGCCGCATCCTCGAGCGCCAGGCAGACGGCTTCGCCGAAGCGCTCCAGCCACGGCACGAGATCGCCCCGCCGACGGATGGTGGCCGCGACCTCACCGAGGTAGCCGAGCGGGTCGGCGCGCAGGTAGCGCTCGAAGACCGCGGCACCGTGGGGGTCGAGGCCGCGCGCCCGCAGGACGAGGCGGGCGAACGCACGGGCGAGCCTGCCGTTGGCGGCCTCGAACAGCTGCCACTCGAGCAGGCGCTCGTGCACCACCCCCGCCACCACGAGCGTGGGGAGCGTGGCGCTGCGGGTGCCCAGCCAGGCGCTCAGGCCAGCGCGCAGCCGCGGCAGATCCTCGGCCGGGGGCGCGTGGAAGATGACCTGCCCGTGCGTGCCGTCGTAGACCGCCTGGTCGCTGCGGCGGGTCCGTCCGCTGTGCCGGGGGTCCACGAGACCGGCGCACAACCGGGCGTGCAGGGCGTGCAGGGCGCCGGCGGGATCCTCGAACACCGTGGTCGCCAGCTCGGCTTCGGCCGCCTGGCAGGCGAGCAGGTTGGCGTACTCGACCGCCGCGACCTCCTGCGTGGCCATCCCCTCGAGCTTCAGCGCCTGCACCCACCCGCGGGCCGGCTCATGGGCTGCGGGGACGGGCACGTCGTCCACGGGCGGCAGCCCCGCCTGCAGGCGGCGGTCCACGGCGGCGGCGGTCTCGTCGGTGATCGGGCTCGCGTCCAGCCGCGCCGAGGCGAGCGCGGCCTCACGCCGGTTGGCGCTCGCCACCTGCGCCCGCCGGTCCGGGTCC
>SKPY01000132.1 GCA_007119305.1 Nitriliruptorales bacterium | reverse complement strand
GTTGGCTGCTGGCGCGCGCGGGCGCTCCCAACCCCCGTGCAAAACGTGCGCGCACAGGGATTGAGCCGCCGGGTGGCTGGGAAGGGCTCACCGGCGGTGCAGGACCCGTAACGCTGCAGGGGCTGCCCGCGTCACAGGAGGAGCGCCGGCTTCACCCGGCACTGCTCGAGAAACGGACGCGAACCGACCCGCTGGGGGGAGAGCCCGGCGGTCCGAACGTACGACGCCTGTGGGTGCACACGGGCCACGACCACGTCGTGTGCGCGCATCGGCACTGGCTCAACAGGAGGCCACTGGATGAGTACGAGCTATCGGTTGCACCAGGGCGCGCTGCTGCGCGTGCTCGCCGCGCTGTCCGCGGCAGCTCTGGCGTTCGCCCTCATGCCGCTCGCCGGCGTGAGCGCCGACGAGCACGACAACGACAACGACAACGACCAGCCCGAGGACAACGACTATCCCGAGGGGGTCGTGGTCACCGAGGCCGTGGCCGGCGAAGCCATCGCGTCGATCCGCTACGCCGGTGAGAACCGCTTCGAGACCGCCGCGTTGATCGCCCGCACCGGCTGGGACGCAAGCGACACCGCGATCATCGCCCGCCACAACGTCTTCGCCGACGCCCTCGCCGGCGGCTACCTCGCCGGGCTCGAGGACGCTCCGGTGCTGCTCGTGAGCGAGCAGAACCTCCAGCAGGTCACGCTCGACGCGCTCGAGGACCTCGGCGTCGACAACGTCATCCTGCTCGGCGGCACCGCTGCGATCAGCGCCGGCAACGAGACGGCCCTGCAGACCCAGAACTACGCCGTCGAGCGGATCGAGGGCCCGACCCGCTACGAGACCGCTGCGGCGATCGCCACCCAGACCGACGACGTCGGCACCTACCAGGACCTGCGCACGGCGATCATCGCGACAGGCATCACGTTCGCGGACGCGCTCGCCATGGGCCCCGTGGCCTCCAGCCAGGGCTTCCCGCTGCTGCTCACCCCGAGCCAGAGCCTGCACCCGGCTGCGGCCGAGGCGCTCGAGGACCTCGCCATCGAGCAGGTCATCATCGCCGGCGGCACCGCGGCCGTCTCCGCCGACGTCGAAGCCGAGATCCACGCGCTCATCGACGCTCACGACGACAACGACGACAACGACGACAACGGCAACGGCAACGGCTACGACGAGGCGCACGAGAACGACGACCCCGGTGACGTGGACGAAGACGACCGCGTGATCCGCGTCTCCGGCCCGACCCGTGTCGACACCGCTGCGGCGATCGCCGTCTGGGCCGTGACCAACCTCGGCTTCCAGGTAGAGGCACACGGCTGGGCCCGCGGCGACGACTTCGCCGACGCGCTGACGGTCGGCCCGGCGCTGGGGCTCACCCTCGACAACCCGGCTCCGGTCGTGCTCGTGCCGACCCCGAACCGCTTGGACAGCGGCGACGGCGCCAACGCCGCGCTGGCCGAGGCCGTCGCCTGTGACACGACCTGGGTGCAGATCGCCGGCGGCACCGCGGCCATCAGCGAGGCCATCGCCGACCAGATCCGCGCCGCCCTGTACTGCCCCGACGTGGCGCAGATCGAGCTCACGGCCGAGACCGACACCGCCGAGCCCGGCGAGGACGTCGACCTGACCGCGTTCGTCGCCGACAACACGTGGGTGGGCCTGCCCGACGTCACCGTGACGTTCGAGGTCGAGACCGCCACGCCCGAAGCCGAGGTCGAGTTCGCCGACGACAACGACACCAACAACGACAACGACAACGACAACGACAACGACAACGGCCCGTCGGCCACCGCGGTGACCGACGCCGACGGCGAGGCCACCGTGGCGGCGACGAGCAACACGCCGGCCCGGGTCGAGTTCATCGCTTGGGCCGAGCGCGAGGACGGCACGGTGGTGTGGTCCAACACGGTGACCGTCAACTACCTGCCGGTGGAGATGCCCGAGCCGACCGCGTCGTTCGAGATCGAGATCTCGAGCGCCCAGGAGGTCGGTGAGGGCGTGGCCGACGACGTCGAGCCGCCGTTCACCGGTGATGCGACGCTCCATCTCCACGAGACGCTCAACGTCGTGTGCTGGGACGTCGCCATCGACCTCGAGTCCGGCGACCCTGACGTCGACCCCGGTTCGTTCGCGGCCTGGGCGGACGGCGCCGGCATCCCGGCCTCGCACATCCACTCGGGCGCCTTCGGTGCGACCGGCCCGGTCGTGGTCATCCTCGGCACGCCCGACGACGTGACCGGTGAGGACGTCGGCTGCGCGTTCACCGACTACGACCTGAGCGCGATCGCAGCGGACCCGGCCGGCTACTACTACAACGCGCACACGGACGTCTTCCCCGGCGGCCTCGTGCGCGGCCAGCTGGAGCTCGACGACGACAACGATGAGGGCAACAACGGCTAGCCGTTGCCTCACTACAACCCCCGAGGGCCCCGGCTGCGTGCCGGGGCCCTCGTCGTGGTCTGGCCCAGGCGCTAGGCTTGCGGCCTGCCCACGATGCGTGCTGCGCACGTCGCAGACCGTCGCTGCCACCTGGACGAGGGGGATGTCCATGACCCGCACCGTGTCGCCGCGAGCCGCCCGGGCTGGAGCAGTGCTGGCGCTCGCCGCCTTCGTCTTTGCGCTCCTGCCACTGACGGGAGCCCAGGCGGCGCCGCCGTCGGGGGTCACCGACCGGATCGCCGGGCCGGACCGCTTCGCGACGGCCGCGGCCCTCGCCGAGGCGGCGTACCCGGGCGGGGCCGGCACGGTGCTCCTCGCCAACGGCACCGACTTCCCGGACGCCCTCGCCGCGGCCGCGCTCGCCGGCGACCGTGACGCGCCGATCCTGCTGACCCGGCGCGCAGCGCTGCCGGAGGCGACCGGCGCCGCGCTCGAGCGCCTGGCCCCGCAGCACGTGATCCTGCTCGGCGGCACCGGCGTCATCGACGACGCGGTCGAGACTGCCCTCGCCGCGCGGTACGAGGTGACCCGCATCGGTGGCCGGGACCGCTTCGAGACGGCCCAGCGCAGCGCCGAGGCGCTCGACACCGAGCTCGGCCGCATGCCGGCCGGCGGACCCACCGGCGGGCCAGCGGACCCGGACGAGGAGGGCCTCGTCACCGCACTGCTCGCCACCGGTGCGAACTTCCCCGACGCGCTCGCGGTCGGGCCGCTTGCGTTCGGCGGCGTGCACCCGGTCCTGCTGGGGCTGCGGGACAGCCTGCCCGAGGCCACGCGCGCAGCCCTCGCCGACGGCGACCTCGGCATCGAGCAGGTCGTGATCCTGGGCGGACCCGCAGCGATCTCGGCGGCTGTCGAGGCGACCCTGCGCGACGACCTCGGGCTCGAGGTCGTCCGCGTGCGCGGCGCCGACCGCACGGAGACCGCCGTGCGGGTCGCCGAGCTCACGGCGGCCGGCCTCGAGGGCTTCGCGCTCGACGGCCAGGGCGACCCGCTCGCCGTCGCGAACGGGCAGGGCTTCCCCGACGCGCTCGCGCTCGCCCCGCTTGC
>SKPY01000092.1 GCA_007119305.1 Nitriliruptorales bacterium | reverse complement strand
GGCCCGGCCGCGGACAGGCTGCGCGCGCCAGACCACGGAGCACGCGTGCACGTCGTGGCAGCCGGCGAGCACCTGTGGGGTGTCGCGGCCGCTCACGTCGCCGCCGTGACCGGCCAGGCGCCGGAGCGGCTGGGGGCCGACGCCGTCGCCGCCTACTGGCTGGTCCTCATCGAGGCCAACCGGGCCGGCCTGCGCTCGGGTGACCCCGACCTCGTCCACCCGGGCGAGCGCCTCGTGCTCCCGCCCGTGCCCGGCCAGTGACGGGCGGGGTGCGGCTCAGCCGCCTTCCATGACGCGGAGGCGCGGGTCGAGCGCGTCGCGCAGCCCGTCGCCGAGCAGGTTGAACGCGAGCACCGCGAGGAAGATCGCGATGCCCGGGAACGTCGTCATGTGGGCGTGGCTGAAGATGTAGCGCCGGCCCTCGCCGAGCATCGAGCCCCACTCCGGGGTCGGGGCCTGGACGCCGAGGCCGAGGAAGCCGATGCCCGCGGCCAGCAGGATCGTGATGCCGACCCCGACCGTGGCCTGCACGATGATCGGCGCCCACGCGTTCGCGAGCACGTGCCGCCACAGGATCCGCAGCGGCCCGGCCCCCACGGCGCGGGCCGCCTCGACGTAGGTCTCCTCCCGGATCGACAGCACCGAGCCGCGCACGATGCGGATGAAGATCGGCACCATCGAGACCCCTACGGCGACGATGACGTTCTGCAGGCCGACGCCGAGGATCGCGACGAGGGCGAGCGCCAGGAGGATGGCGGGGAAGGCGAACAAGATGTCGGTGATGCGGGAGATCACCATGTCAGGCCAGCCGCGGTAGTAGCCCGCCACCACCCCCAGCGGGATGCCGATCGCCATCCCGAGCGCGACCGCGACCACACCGATGAGCAGCGAGATGCGGGTGCCGAACAGGATGCGCGTGAGGATGTCCCGGCCGAGGTGATCGGTGCCGAACCAGTACTCCCCCGACGGGGTCTGCAGCGAGTTGATGAGATCCTGGCGCACCGGGTCGTGCGGCGAGACCCACGGCGCGACGATCGCGAGGAGCGCGAAGACGAGGAGCACTGCCAGGCCCACCATCGCTGGGGTGTGCCGCCGGAACCGTCGCCACGCTCGCATGCCTGCGGGGGCCTCCTTTCCGTCCGGCCGCTTGCGCCGGCCTAGTACTGGATGCGCGGGTTGACCAGCGCGTAGAGGACATCGACGACGAGGTTGACCACGATGAACAGCAGGGCGTAGACCACGATGATCCCCTGCACCGTCGGGAAGTCGCGGGAGAAGATCGAGTCGACGAGCAGTCGGCCGATGCCCGGCCAGGCGAACACGCTCTCGGTGAGCACCGCCCCGCCGAGCAGGGTGCCGAACTGGATGCCGATGACGGTGAGCACCGGGATGAACCCGTTGCGCAGCGCGTGCTTGTAGACCACGTTGCGCTCGATGACGCCCTTGGCCCGGGCCGTGCGCACGTAGTCCGCCTCGAGCACCTCGAGCATGCTCGAGCGCGTCATGCGGGCGATGAGCGCGACGCTGAACGCCGCCAGCGTCAGGGCTGGCAGGACGATGCTCGTCGGTCTGTCCGCGCCGGCGGCGGGGAACCACCCGAGGTTGACGGCGAACAGGATGATGAGCAGCAGGCCCAGCCAGTACACCGGCATGGACACGCCGGCCACGCTGATCACCGACAGGGAGTTGTCGATCCAGGTGCCGCGGCGCCGGGCGGCCACCACGCCGAGCAGGATCCCGCCCGCGGAACCCAGCAGGGTCGCGACGGCCGCGAGCTGCAGGGTGCGGGGCAGCCGCGCGCCGACCTCGTAGGAGACCGGCCGGCGCGTGCGCGCGGAGACGCCGAGGTCACCGCGTACCAGCCGGCCGACGAACAGCCCGTACTGCACGTGCAGGGCTTCGTCGAGCCCCATCTGCGTGCGGATGCGGTCGACCTCGGCGCTGCCGGCGAGCGGGCCGGCGATCACCCGGGCGGGATCGCCGGGGAGCAGCTGGATCAGCCCGAACACGACGAGCGTCACGCCCCACAGGGTCACGAGCGACACCGCGAGACGCTTGGTGATGTAGGTGGTCATCGCCCGCTACCCCTGGTGGCAAGGCCGTTCCAGGGACGCAGGGTACCGGGTCGGAGCCGCCGGGGCGTGCCACCCGCTGGGGTGCGGGCGACGCGACCGGAGGGCACCGACCCGGGTGCCCGTTGCCTCACTCGGCGGGCTGGGCGTAGACCGCGTAGAAGGACTCGTTCGGCCGGTAGGTGATGCCCTCGAGGCCGGCGCGGTAGACGATCGGGAAGCTCTGGCTGTGGAGGAAGATCCAGGGCGCCTCCTCCATCACGATCTCGCTGGCCTCGCAGTAGAGGTCCTCACGAGCGGATTCGTCGACCTCGGTGGCGGCCTGCGCGAGCAGGTCGTCGACCTCGGGGTTCGAGTAGTGCGCGGTTGCGAGACCGGCAGGCGGCTGCTGGTCGGTCTGGAACACGAGCATGTGCTGGAAGGAGTCCATGTAGCTGGGCGCCCAGCCGAGCAGGTGCATGTCGGCGCCCTGCTCCTCCGTCGGCACGTTGATGTTCGCGAGGTAGGTGGGCCAGTCCATCGTCTCGACCGGCGCGGAGATGCCAACCTCCTCGAGGAAGCCGCTGATGGCCTGCGCGACCTCGAAGTCCTGGATGTAGCGTCCGGTCGGGGCGATGAAGCTCACCTCGAGCTCGTCGACCCCGGCCTCGTCGAGCAGCTCGCGCGCCCGGTCAGGGTCGTACTCGTAGCCGCCCACCGCGCAGTGCCCGAACAGGCTCTCGTGCATCGGCGCGTCGACGGGATCGGCGGCGCCGAACAGCACCCGCTCGATGATGGCCTCCTTGTCGACCGCGTAGTTCATCGCCTGGCGGACGCGCTCGTCGTCGATGATCTCGTTGTTGATCGCGATGAAGATCGTGCGGTTGCCGGGTGCCATCAGCACCTCGACCTCCGGGTCGTCTTCGAGCGCGGGGAGATCGCTCACCGGCGGCAGGATGATCATGTCGACCTGACCGGCGCGGACGAGGCTCACGCGCGTGGCGGCCTCCGGCACGATCTGGAACTCCACGGTGTCGTAGTGGGGCTCCTCACCCCAGTAGTTGTCGAACTTCTCGACGACGAAGCGCTCACCCGGGCTGTAGTCGGCGAAGGTGTACGGGCCGGTGCCGACCGGCTCGGTGTACTCGAGGTAGGCGTCGCCCTCGATGCTGGCCGGGGAGACGATCGCCGAGGCGGAGAACGACAGGCCGGCGAGGAAGGGCGCGAAGGGCTCCGACAGCGTGATCTCCACGGTGTGCTCGTCGAGCGCCTCGACGGACTCGACCTGCTCGTAGGGGGCGCGGATCGGGACGGTCACGTCCTCGTCGAGGATGCGGTCGAACGTGGTGGCGACCGCCTCGGCGTTGAACGGCTCGCCGTCGTGGAACTCCACGCCCTGCTCGAGCTCGAACGTGTAGGTCAGGCCGTCGTCGCTGACCTCCCAGTCGCTGGCGAGGTTCGGCAGCACGGCGCCTTCCTCGTCGATGCGGGTGAGCGTCTCGACGGTGTAGTCGACCATGTTCGCAACCGTCGTCGTGGTCTGGCCCACAGGGTCGAGCGTGTCGAGGTCGACCCCGACCGCGACCCGGAACGTCGTCGGGTCGTCGGGCTCGTCGACCTCCTCGGGCTCGTCGACCTCCTCGGGCTCGTCGACCTCGTCGGGCTCGTCGACGACGTCAGGGTCCTCGGGCTCGGCGACCTCGTCGTCGGGGGCGCAGGCGGCGAGCACGAGCAGCGCGCCCAGCAGCAGGGCGAGCAGACGGGCCCAACGCAGGCGCCGTGATGGTGTGGTAGATCGGTCCATGGCAAGACCCCCTCGAGGGCGAGCGTGCAGCACAGGGCGCACGGAAACTACTCCGATAGTGGGCACTGTAGTGCATCCGCGTCCCGGGGGGAAGGGCCTTCCCCCCGAACCGCGCGGGCAGCGCACGACCCGGAGGCCTCGCGCGGTGGGCCTGCTCCGCGGCGGACCCGCATCCCCGGCCCCCCAGGATGGCGCCTGCTCCCCGGCGGACCGGCAACCCGGCCCGACGGGCTAGGGTGTGGGCGAGGCAGGTGCGGCGGTCGGCGAGCACGGAAAGGGCGGCGACGATGGCGGTGCGCAGGCGACGGGCACTGGCCGCGGGGGGCTTTGCCGCGGGCGCGCTCGGAGCGGCGGCGCGGCTGGCGGTGCGCCGGGCCGCGTGGTCACCCAACGTGGCGGAGGAGCCTGCCCCCCTCGAGTTCCCGCCGGGGTTCCGCTTCGGCGCGGCGACGAGCGCGCACCAGGTGGAGGGCGGCACGACGAACAACAACTGGGCGCGCTTCGAGCGCCACGTCCGCCCCGACGGGCGGCCGGCGATCTCCGGCGACCAGCGGTGCGGGCAGGCAGCCGACCACTGGGAGCGGTTCCCCGACGACGTCGAGCTCATGGCGCAGCTCGGGCTCGACGGCTACCGCTTCTCGCTCGAGTGGAGCCGCATCGAACCGGCGGAAGGCCGCTTCGACGACGCCGCGCTCGAACGCTACCGGTCGTGGTGCGTGCTCCTGCGTGCGGCAGGCATCGCACCGATGATCACCCTGCACCACTTCACCGAGCCGCTGTGGATCACCGACCGGGGCGGCTTCGAGGACGCCGGCACGGTCGCGGCGTTCGCACGCTTCGTGGAGCACGTCGTGCCAGCGCTCGCCGACGTCTGCGACTGGTGGGTGACGATCAACGAGCCGGCTGTCTACGCGGTGAACGGCTGGCTCAACGGGGAGTTCCCCCCGGCCAAGCAGGACGTCGCGCTCGCCGGCCGGGTGCTCGAGCACCTCCTGCTCGCCCATGCCCGCGCCTACCACACGCTCCACGAGCACGACCGGGTCGACGCGGACGGCGACGGCATCCCGTGCTGGGTGTCGCTCGCGACGAACGTCGTCGCCTTCGAGCCGCGCCACACCTGGAACCCCGCCGACGTCGCTGCGGCGAAGGTGGCCCACGCCAACTTCAACGTCCGGCCGCTGGACGCGTGCGTGGACGGCCGCTTCCGCTTCGGCCTGCCCGGGTTGGCACGGCGGGCTGCCACGCACGCCGAGCTCGCCGGCACCCTCGACTACGTGGGCGTCAACCACTACTTCCGCGCCCTCGTCGGCGTGAACCCGCGTGCGCCCGCAGGGCTCGAGGTCGGCTTCGACGACGTCACCGAGAAGAACGACATGGGCTGGGACCTGATCCCCGCCACGCTCGGCGACGCGGTGCGGTTCGCAGCCCGCTACGGCAGGCCGGTCGTCGTGACCGAGCACGGGATCTGCGATGGCGAGGTCCCCGACCGGCGGCGCCGGGCGTTCCTGCTCGACAGCCTGCACGCCCTCGCCGACGCGCTCGGCGAGGGCGTCGACGTGCGGGGTTACTACCACTGGTCGCTCATGGACAACTTCGAGTGGGCGCACGGGTTCGCACCCCGCTTCGGCCTCTACCGGGTCGACTACGCCACGCAGGAGCGCACGCTGACCGGCGGGGGCCAGCTGTACCGCGACATCATCGCGAGCCATCGGGCGCGCGTCGGGGACCCGCCCGCGCCATGACGCCAGCCCCCGTGCGGGTGGCGATGCTCGCACCGATCTCGTGGCGCGTGCCGCCGCGCGCCTACGGGCCGTGGGAACGGGTCGTCGCGTTGCTCACCGAGGGGCTCGTCGCAGCCGGCGCCGACGTCACCCTGTTCGCCACCGCGGATTCGACGACGAGTGCTCGACTCGTCGGTACGGTACGGCGCGGGTACTCAGAAGACCCGGGACTCGAGCCGAAGGTGTGGGAGTGCCTGCACATCGCGGCGGTGTTCGAGCGGGCGTCCGAGTTCGACCTCATCCACAACCACTTCGACTTCCTCCCGCTCACCTACTCGCGCCTGGTCGACACCCCGGTCGTCACGACGATCCACGGGTTCTCCAGCGAGCGCATCCTGCCGGTCTACCGCCGCTACGACGGGCACGTCGCCTACGTGGCCATCTCCGACGCCGATCGGCGCCCTGACCTGTCCTACGTCGCCACCGTGCACCACGGCATCGACCTCGACGTGTTCACCCCGCGCGCGGAGGCAGGCAGCTACCTGCTGTTCTTCGGGCGCGTCCACCCGGACAAGGGTGCAGCCGAGGCCGTGGAGGTCTCCCGACGCGCTGGCGTTCCGCTCGTGCTCGCGGGCATCGTCCAAGACGAGGAGTACTTCGCGGAGCACATCGAGCCGCACCTCGACGGCGAGCAGATCCGCTACGTCGGCGCGGTGGGGCCCGCCGAGCGCGACCGCTTGCTCGGTGGGGCGCTCGCGCTGGTCCACCTCGTGAACTTCGCCGAGCCCTTCGGCCTGTCTGTCGTCGAGGCGCTGGCCTGCGGCACACCCGTGATCGCTCGCCCCCGCGGGTCGCTGCCCGAGCTCGTCGCCGACGGGGTGGAGGGCTATCTCGTCGAGAGCGTTGCGGAAGCGGTGCGTGCGGTCCGGCGGGTGGCGGATCTCGACCGTCGCGCGATCCGTGCCGTTGCAGAGCGACGGTTCTCCGTCGAGCGCATGGTGACCGAGTACCTCGCGGTCTACGAACGCGTGCTGGGGGCCTCCGCGAACGCGGACAGGAGCGCCTCGAGGTCATAGAGCGCGAAGCCGCAGCCGACGTCAGCGAAGCCGTAGGGCACGACGAGCGTCCCGTCGTGCACCATCCCCCCGCAGGAGTACACGACGTTGGGCACGTAGCCGTCCCGCTCGCCCGGCTCGGGTTCGAGCAGGGGCTCACGGAGGTACCCGAGCACCCGCGTCGGGTCACCGCGGTCGAGCAGGAGCGCGCCCAGGGCGTAGCGGCGCATCGCGCCTACGCCGTGCGTGAGCACGAGCCAGCCCTCGGACGTCTCGATGGGGGAGCCGCAGTTGCCGGTCTGCACGAGCTCCCAGGGCAGCTGCGGCTGGTAGACGAGCTCGTGGTCGTTCCAGAAACGCACGTTGTCGCTCGTCATGAAGTAGATGCTCTCGCGGTCCTGCCGCGCCAGCGCGGCGTAGTGCCCGTCGAGCTTGCGGGGAAACACGGCCATGCCCTTGTTGCGGGCGGCCGGACCGTTGAGGGTGGCGATGCGGAACTCGGTGAAGTCGGCGGTCTCGATGAGCTGGGGCAGGATCTCGAAGCCGTCGTACGCCGTGTACGTGGCGTAGTAGGTCGGGCTGCCTGCGTCGTCGAAGCGCACGAAGCGGGCATCCTCCATGCCGGCGCTCTCGCCGGATCCAGCGGGGAACAGCGCACGCTCCGACAGGTCG
This sequence comes from Nitriliruptorales bacterium, assembly GCA_007119305.1. Classification (GTDB taxonomy): domain Bacteria; phylum Actinomycetota; class Nitriliruptoria; order Euzebyales; family Egibacteraceae; genus SKPY01. Next base: position 5,306 of record SKPY01000092.1, on the reverse strand, counting down.
GTCGCGGGATCGAAGCTGACGATGTAGTTGGAGGACGCCAACCAGTGCGTCATGCGGGCGGTCTCGTGGAGGACCGCTGCGCTCAGCTCGTGATCGTAGAGGTTCGAGATCGCCTCTTCGATGGCTGCCAGGGTGAAGCGCTCGTCGAGCCCCTCGAGGACGCGGCTGACGAGTCCGGGGTCTGCGCCGAGCTCGCGGAGCTTGATCCCGAACAGCGTGCGGTCGTAGAGGGGTGGCCTGCGCTGCCCGAGCGTGCAGAACGGGCTCGGTGGGTCGAGGGTGATGGCGCCGTCGGCGCCGATCTGGCCCGTGCGGAACTCGATCGATGAGATGTGGCCCTCGCCGATCGCGCGCAGGCTCAGGACGAACCGGCCTGGCGAGCCGTCCGGGTGCGGCACCATCGAAGGGTTGGTGAGGGCGCTCGCCTCGAGGGCGTACTCGTTGGTGAAGTAGGCCCCGATGAGCAGCCGGAGATCGTCCGACAGATCCACCGGGTGGTGGGCGCGGTCGAGGACGTGCGCTGCGCGCTGCCGCAGGACGCGCTCGAGGTGCCGATGGCGGTAGCCGAACTCGGCTAGTGCAGCGGTGAGGAGGTCGGGGACGGCGTCGTCGGGGATCGCGAGAACCCGGTCGAGCACGGTCTGAAGCCGTGTGGGCCCCCACACCGTGGCCCATTCCCCGGGCATGAAGGCACGAGCGACGACCCGGCGTGGGTCAGGCCACAGCTGCGCGGACGCCCGGACGGGCTCGATCGTCACGGGCTCGCTCGCTCGGTTGCGCGGGGTCGGGCGGCAGACCGACGGGTGGTGGGGGGCTCCACGTCGGGAGTATCGTAGCCGCATGGGCCAGCGGCCGCGTGCCGTGCGCCCCTTGACCACGACCGGCGTGCTCGCTCGCCGTCTGCGAGGTGGTTCCCGTCGAGCAGCAACCAGCGTTGGGGTTCGTGAGCACGTATCCGCCGACCGTGTGCGGGCTCGCCACCTTCACGCAGGCGCTCGTGGCGCAGGTGCGCGCGCGGGGGCACCGGGCCGGTGTCGTCAGCGTCGTGGACGAGCCGGTCCCCGGGCAGGGACGCCGCGAGGTGGTCGCGCAGCTGGTGAACGGGTCCGCGGCGGCACGGCTACGGGCCGCCGCTGCGCTCGCGGCGTTCGACGTCGTGTGCCTCCAGCACGAGTACGGGATCTACGGCGGGGAGTGGGGCGAGGAGGTGTGCGCACTGCTCGATGCCCTGCCGATGCCGGTCATCACCGTGCTGCACACCGTGCTGGCGGAGCCGCTGCCCCGCCAGCGCGCGATCATCGAGCACGTGTGCGCCGCCTCTGCGCGCGTGGTGGTGATGAGCGGGGCGGCGCTGGGGCGACTGCGCAACGCCTACGCGGTGGACGTCAGCGGGGCGACGGTCATCCCGCACGGAGCGCACGAGAACCGGCGCGGCCAGCCGCCGCTGTCCCAGGCGCCCCCGACGATCCTCACCTGGGGCCTGCTCGGACCCGGCAAGGGCATCGAGTGGGGCATCGACGCCCTCGCCTGTCTCGACGATGTCGACCCGCCACCACGGTACGTGGTGGCGGGGCGCACCCACCCCAAGGTGCTCGAACGGGAGGGCGAGGCGTACCGGACGCAGCTGCAGGCGCGAGCCAACGTGCTGGGGGTCGGCGAGCGCGTCGAGTTCATCGACGGATTCCTCGCACGGGAGAGCCTGCTCGCGCTCATCCGCCGCGCCGACGTCGTCCTGCTGCCCTACGACTCGCGTGACCAGGTGACGAGCGGGGTCCTCGTCGAGGCGGTCGCATCCGGTCGGCCGATCGTCGCAACGGCCTTCCCCCATGCGGTGGAGATGCTCGGGGACGGGACCGGTCTCGTCGTGCCCCACGAGAAGCCGGCCGCGATCGCTGCGGCGCTGCGGCGCCTCTGCACCGAACCCGGGGCTGCGGCGACGCTGGCTCGGCGCACCGCCGAAGTCGCGCTCGGCCTCGCCTGGCCCACCGTGGCGGGGCGGTACGTGGCGCTGGCGCGCCGCGTCCTCAGCGAGCGGGGAGCCAGCGTGGCGTGACCACCGCCGGGCCGTACAGGCACCTGCTCGCCCTCGGTGACGACGTCGGCCTGCTCGAGCACGCAGAGGGGGCACTGCCCCGCCGCGAGGCCGGGTACTGCGTGGACGACGCGGCGCGCCTCGTCGTCTGTGCCTGTCGCGAGCCCTGTCCTCCGCCGCTGCGTACCCTCGCCGACCGCTGCCTCGCCCTCGTGCGGCACGCCGTCGAACCGGACGGGCGCTGCCGCAACCGCCTGGGCTACGACCGCCGGTGGCGGGACGACCCGGGCCTCGGCGACTGGTGGGGACGCGCCGTGTGGGCGCTCGGCGAGGCATCCGTTGCACACCCCTGTGCGGGGACCCGCTTCGGTGCAGGCCGCGCCTTCGTGCGCGCGGCCGTAGCGCGGTCGCCGCACCGCAGGGCACTGGCCTACGCCGCACTCGGGGCCGTCGCGGTGCTCGTCGCCGAGCCGGCCGACGAGGTGGCCGCGGCGCTGCTGCGCGACGCGGTCCGTGCCGTGGGCAGGCCCGCGGCCGGGGCGTGGCCGTGGCCGGAAGCGCGTCTCGGCTACGCCAACGCCGTCCTGCCCGAGGCGCTGATCGCGGGGGGCGCCGCGCTCGGCGACGAGGAGGCGGTCGCCGACGGCTGCGCGCTGCTGGCATGGCTGGTAGCCACCGAGACCCGCGCAGGCCACTTCTCCGTGACGCCAGCCGCCGGGTGGGGACCGGGCGAGCCGCGGCCCGGCTTCGACCAGCAGCCGCTGGAGGTCGCACACCTCGCCAGTGCCTGCACCCGCGCGTTCGCCGTCACCGGCGAGGCCGGTTGGCGCGCGGCCGTCGCACGCGCCGCCGCCTGGTTCACGGGTGCGAACGACGTGGGCGTCGCGCTCGCCGATCCCGAGACCTGGGGCTGCGCGGACGGGCTGGAGTCGGCCGGTGTCAACCGCAACCAGGGGGCCGAGTCCACGCTCGCGCTGGTGAGCGTCTGGCAGTGCACCCGCGCGCTCGGTCTGCCGTGGCCGTGCCCCCCATGACCGGTCCTGGCGGGGCGCTGGAGTGGCTGTGGGGGACCAGAGGCCCGGTGATCCGCTCCACCTGCCGGGGCTGGACGCCGCGAGCGCTGCGGGCGGGGCTCAGGGTGCGAGCAGCTCCAGCGCGAGCGCTGCGGCGTGGTGCGGCACGGCGTGCGCGTCGTCGGGCTCGGTGCGCACGACCGGCTCGAGCGGTGAGCCGAGGGCCCGTGCGGCGGCTTTGAGCGCGAGGATGGGGGGGCGTGCGAGCGCCGGGATCGCCATGAGGGTGAGCACCCGCTCGTGCTCGCGCCGTGCGGCGTCGAGGTCTCCGGCGGCCACCGCCGCGCTGAGCCGGACGAACGGGGCGGGGTCGACGTTCGCGAGGGCGACGATCGCGCCGTCGGCTCCGCCCAGGAGGGCGGGCAGCACGAGGTCGGCGGAGCCGACGAGCACCGAGAAGTCCGGCCGGTGCGGGCGTGTGCGGCGCGCCACCTCGTGCAGGGTCCGCAGCTCGGGGCCGGACAGCTTCACCCCCACCACCTGATCGAGCTCGCGGACGAGCCGCTCGACCAGCGGCGGCAGCAGCGGGCTGCCGGTGAGCGCGGGGAAGTCGTAGAGCACCACCGGCAGGCTGGTCGCCGCGCACACGGCCGCGTAGTGGCGCACCAACCCGTCGCCGGACAGCTTCCAGTACAGCGGCGGCAGCACCAGGACGGCGTCGGCGCCGGCGTCCGCCGCCCTGCGCGCGTGCTCGCAGGCCTCGGCCGCGCCCACGGCCCCGACGCCGGCGAGCACCGGGGCGCGGCCCCCGCAGGCGTCCACCACTGCGCCGACGACCTGGGCCCGCTCCTGCGGCAGGAGGTCGGCGAACTCCCCGGTGGTGCCGAGCGCGACGAGTCCGTCCACACCCCCGGCGAGCATGCGGTCGACGTGGCCGCGGATCGCGCCGGGGTCGATCTGGCCGCTGCGCGCAAGCGCGGTCAGCAGCGGGACGAACAGGCCGTGCAGGCGCATCACGGGGCCACTCCTCGGTCGGGTGGTGCAGCTACGGGCGACCCCCGTCACCCGACGCCTCGTTGCGTGCCTCGGCGGCCTGCGCGCGCTTGTTGCGCACGACCACGAAGGTGGCGCCGGCGAGGATGACCCCTGCGACGATCACGCCCGACGGTCCCGCCTGCTCGAGCGTGCCGTCGAGCAGCTGCCGGGTCTGCGACGTCGGATCGGACAGGATGAGCGTGACGAAGGCGGCGCACGCCAGCGTGATGCCGAGCACGACCGCGTTTCCCAGGCGGCCCGTGAGGCCGGCCCGCTCCCGCAGGATCCGCCCCGCCTTGATGATCCGGTGCACCCGGATGATCCGCAGCGCGCCCACGACGCGCACGAACCGCAGCGCGGTCACCACCCGCACGAGCCGCAGGAGCTGCACGGGACCCACCGCGAAGATCACCGCGGGCACGCTGACCACCGCGACCGCGGCGATCCACCAGCGCTTCTTCAGCCAGGCGCTGCGGTCGCCGGCGAGGACGAACAGGATCGCGGTCTCGGCCGTCAGCACGGCGAGGGACGCGTAGTTGAGGGTGGTGCCCACGGCTGCCGCGGTGCCGTCCAGCATGGTGAGGAAGATCGCCGGCACGCTGGCGACGGCGGCGACGATCACCGGGACGGTGAGCTTCTCCTCGACGATCTCGGCACGATCCCGCTGGTCACGAGCGGGATCCCGCCGGTCGTCCACCCGCGTCTCGGAGGAGGTCATCGTCGTGCGATGGTACTCATGCCCATGCCGGGCTGCTAGGTGCTGGCACCGCCGCGCGGGGAAGGACTGAGATGGGAGACGAGGAATGCGACCCAAGCGCCAGCGACCCTCATGGAGGTACTGATGCGGCATGGCCGACGACAACCTCGACGCCCTGCGCAACGCGCTGGAGCGGCTCGACGGCAAGGGGTACGGGGCGTACAAGCGCCTCGCCGGGACGACCTGGATGCTCGCCGGGGAGGCGGGCGCCCACGTCAGCCTGCACGTCGAGCGCGTGCAGGCCGACCCGTATGCGCCGCCGACGCGCGTCGCGATCGCCGTCCCGCCGGCCATGGCGGCGCTGCCCGTGGACGCTGCCGCGACCGCCACCCGGCGCCGTGCGCTCGGTGACCATCTCGCCCGGCTGCTGCACGCCCACGCCCCGGAGGGGGTGCGGGTGGACGCCGGCGGGCAGCAGGTGCTCGCACGCAGCGTCTGCCGCGTCGAACCCGACGGCGCCGTGCGCTCG
>SKPY01000460.1 GCA_007119305.1 Nitriliruptorales bacterium | reverse complement strand
GGCCCTGCTCGACGACCGCGACGACGAGGCCGCGGCGACGGAGCTCGCCGAGCGCCGCCACGCCCAGCTGGGCGCGACGGTCACCCCGCAGGCCGCGGCCCGTCGCCTCGCGGCCTACCTCGTCCGGCGGGGACACCCACCCCACCTCGCCCAACGGGTCGCGCTGCGGGTCAGCGGTGCCGACCACGGCTGGGACTGACGCGCTGTCAACACGTACCGTAGAGTGCGCCGGGGCGGGCCAGCCCCCGGCCCGGACGGCGATGAGGAGGACCGGTGACGCTGCTGCAGCTCTGGCTCGTCGTGGGCATCCCCGCCCTGGCGCTGGCGGCCGCGATGTTCGTCGGCCGCTCGCGCTGGCGCAGCCTGCTCGGCTATCTGCTGCTGCTCATCGGCTTCGGGGTGATGGCCGCGTTCCACGCGGCGTCGGCGGCGCTCTTCGGTGGGCTCCTCGCGCTGGTGTACGCCAGCGGGCGCGGCGGGGACCGGGAGCTCGAGTACGACTACGTCTCCGACACGGGGTTGCGCTCGGCGGAGGCGGCCGAGGCGCTGCGCCGGGGCGAGCCGCTGCCCGAGCACGGACCGGACACGCCCGCGCAGGCCGGCTGAGGCGTCACGCCAGCAGCGGCTGCACCGCCGCGCGGATCACCTCGGGCACGGCCGTCGGGCGGCGGGAGCCCCGGTCGACGTAGACGTGGACGAAGCGACCGACCGCCACGGGCTCGTCGTCATCCCCGCGGAACACCGCGAGTCGGTAGGTGATGCTCGAGCGTCCGAGCCGCTCGACCCCCAGTCCGATCCACAGGTGGTCGGGGAACGCGACGGGGCGCAGGAAGCGGCAGCCGGTCTCGACCACGACCCCGATCGCCGGCAACTCACGGATGTCGGTGCCCGCGGCCTCCATGAGGTAGCCGTTGACCGCGGTGTCGAAGAATGCGTAGTACGCGACGTTGTTCACGTGCCCGTAGTGGTCGTTGTCCTGCCAGCGCGTCGGCTGCGGTCGCACGACGGGAAACGCCGACCGCTGCGGAAGGGGCTCGTCTGCGGTCGCCACGCGGGCTGTCACCTCCTGCTCGTCGGACTGCGTCGGTGGGGCTGGCGGCGCGGCCCCGGCCGGTCGCGACAGGCCTGGGCAGCTCGGAAGGGGGAAGAACGCGCGTGCTAGGGTAACCGCCCACCGGGCCCGGCCCGCGGTCGGGCACGCAGCGTCGAGAGGCTTGCCGTGCGCACCCGAGCTGCCGTCCTCCGGGCCAGTGGCCTGCCGCGGCCCTACGCGCGCTCACGACCGCTGGAGATCATCGACCTCGAGCTCGAGCCGCCCGGCGCCGGCGAGCTCCTCGTCCGCGTGGACGCAGCGGGGCTGTGCCACTCGGATTTGTCCGTGGTGGACGGCAACCGGCCCCGCCCGACCCCCATGGTGCTGGGCCACGAGGCCGCCGGGCAGGTCGTCGAGGTGGGGCCGGGTGTCGCGGACGTGGTGCCGGGCCAGCGGGTGGTGCTCGTGTTCGTGCCGCGGTGCGGCGTCTGTCTGCCTTGCGCCAGCGGCCGGCCCGCGCTGTGCGAACCGGCGGCGACGGCGAACACCGCCGGCGCCCTGCTGGGCGGGGGCCGCCGCTGGGGCGCGCTCGACGGCGCCCCGGTCCACCATCATCTCGGCGTCTCGGCGTTCAGCGAGCAGGTCGTCGTCGACCGCGGCTCGGTGGTGGTCGTGCCGGATGACCTGCCTGCCGCCACCGCCGCCCTGTTCGGGTGTGCCCTGCTGACCGGTGCCGGTGCCGTGCTCACCGAGGCGCAGGTGCGAGCCGGCGAATCCGTCGCGATCTTCGGCGTCGGCGGCGTCGGCATGGCCGCGCTGCTCGCCGCGGTGACGACGGGCGCGCAGCCGGTCGTCGTCGTCGATCCGGTGGAGTCCAAACGCACCCTCGCCCTGGAGCTGGGCGCCGCCTACGCGCTCGCACCGGACGAGGCGCGGACCGCGGTGCGCGAGCTCGTCCCCGGCGGGGTCGACTACGCCTTCGAGGCGGTGGGCTCAGGCCGGGTGCTCGCCGACGCGTGGGCGGTGACGGCACGGGGCGGCACCACCGTCGCGATCGGCCTGGCGCCGCCCGGTGACGAGCTGCGCGTGCCTGCGGTCGAGCTGGTCGGCCAGGCCAGGCGCCTGATCGGCTCGTACCTCGGCGGCGCCGTGCCCCAGCGCGACCTGTCGCGTCTCATCGCCCTGTGGCGCGCCGGCCGGCTGCCCGTGGAGCGCCTGCGCTCGGGCACCTGCGCCCTCGACGACGTCAACCGGGCGCTGGACGAGCTGGCCAGCGGACACGCCCTGCGCCAGGTGCTGCTGCCGCACGGGCCGGGGGCCTGACCGCAGGCGTGCCGCAGCGGGGGTGACGTCCCGCCACCGGCCGGTATCCTGCGGAGCGTGACGACACGTACCTACTTCATCCGCACGTTCGGCTGCCAGATGAACGAGCACGACTCCGAGCGCGCTGCCGGAGTGCTCGAGACGATGGGCTACCAGCCGGCGCGTGACGAGAGGTCGGCCGACCTCGTGCTGTTCAACACCTGCGCGATCCGCGAGAACGCCGACAACAAGCTGTACGGGCAGCTGTCACAGCTCAAGCCGCTGAAGCTCGCAGACCCCCACAAGACGGTCGTGGTGGGGGGCTGCCTCGCGCAGAAGGACCAGGAAGGGTTGGCCGAGCGCGCCCCCTGGGTCGATGTCGTCTACGGCACCCACAACATGGGCAGCCTGCCCCGGCTGCTGGCGCAGGCCGACTCGGCGAGCCTGCCGGTGGTCGAGATCCTCGAGCACACCGAGATGTTCCCCTCCGCCCTGCCGGCCCGCCGCGAGGTCGCCCACCACGCCTGGGTGTCGATCTCGATCGGCTGCAACAACACCTGCACGTTCTGCATCGTGCCGGCCCTGCGCGGACCCGAGAAGAGCCGCAGACCCGGCGAGATCCTCGCGGAGGTGCGAGCCCTCGTCACCGACGGGGTCAGCGAGGTGAGCCTGCTCGGCCAGAACGTCAACTCCTACGGTCGTGACCTCGTGCGCGCCGGCCGGGTCGCCGACCCGGGGCCAGGACGGCGGGCGTCACGCAACCGCACCCTGTTCGCGGAGCTGCTCTACGCCCTGGGGGAGATCGAGGGCCTCGAGCGGATCCGCTTCACGAGCCCGCATCCGAAAGACTTCACCAGCGACGTGTTCGAGGCCATGCGCGACGTGCCCGCGGTGTGCGAGCAGCTGCACCTGCCGCTGCAGTCGGGCAGCGAGCGCATCCTCAAGGCCATGCAGCGCGCCTACAGTCCCAAGCGCTTCCTCGAGCTCGTCGCCGAGGCGCGCGACACCCTGCCCGGGGTGGCGATCTCGACCGACATCATCGTCGGGTTCCCCGGCGAGACCGAGGAGGACTTCGCCGCGACGCTGGAGGTGACGCAACGGGCGGCGTTCGACTCCGCGTTCACCTTCGAGTACTCGCCCCGGCCCGGCACGGACGCCGCCGTGCTGGACGGGC
>SKPY01000542.1 GCA_007119305.1 Nitriliruptorales bacterium | reverse complement strand
GGCCAGGCCTGGCCCTCGCACGGCCACGGTGGCGCTGGCCGCCCCGGCGCCGGCCAGCGCGACCCGGACGATCTGCAGCGGCGCGTCTGCGGGGCCCACGAACAGCTCGGTGGCTGTGGCGCTGGTGATCCGCACGCGCACCCCCTACGCGCCAGGCTCCCCCGCGGGGCGGTGCACGAGCACCGGGCGCGGGCTGTGGTGCACGACCGTCATGGCGACGCTGCCGGCTGCGAGCCGCGCCAGGCCCGCGCGGCCGTGCGTGGACAGCGCCACGAGGCCCGGGCGATGCCGTTCAACGTGCTCCGCGATGACCGCGGCCGCACGCTGCCCCCGCAGCACGGTCCACCCGACGTCGACGCCCGCCTCATGCAGGGGGCGTCCGCAGCCGGCCAGGTAGTGGTCGCCGACGGCGTCGGGCCCGGCGGGGCTGTGGCCGTGTTCGGCGTCGGATCCGGCGGGGCTGTGGCCGCCTCCGGCCCCGGGGGCGACGACCTGGACCAGCTCGAGCCCCATGCCGAACGCTTCCGCCCAGCGGCGGGCCAGCGGCAGGACCTGCTCGGCGAGCGCCGAGCCGTCGAGACAGACCAGCACACGGCCGTCGAGCGGCACGGCGCCGATGTCGGCGCTGGGGCCGACCAGCAGCACCGGACCGCCGTGGCGGCGGATGACGTCCTCGGCGACGCTGCCGACCAGCGCCCGCCCCACCCCGCCGCGCCCGTGCGTCGACATGCACACCAGCGCGTCCGGGGTCGTAGCCGCGAGCTCGGCGATCGCCTGCGCAGCATCACGCCCGCGCAGGCAGCGCGTCTCGGCGCGGGCACCGAACACGCCCGCCGCCAGGCTGCTCAGGGCCGCGGCCGTCTCGGGCTCCTCGTGCGCATGCCGGACCACCTGCACGAGCAGCAGGCGGGCGCCGCAGCGGCGCGCGACCGCGGTCCCGGCTGCCAGGGCGTTCTCCGCCAGCACGGACCCGTCCAGCGGCACCACAACCGTCGCGAACAACCCTCGCCCCTCCGCGTCCGTGCTCGCTCTCACACTGGCCGTCGCGGCCACATGCCACCATGGCCGAACGACCTGCTCGTGCCGTCCGCTCGTCCTGCTGCGTGGCCGGCCACCGAGCGCCGGTCGTTCCCCGGCCATGGGACCTTCGGCCCTGCCCAGGCCGCCTTGCCGTAGGCCATCCTCGAAGCAGTCTCGAGTGAGGTGTTGGCCATGTCCGAGGTTCCGCTGCTGAGTCTGCGCCAGCAGATCCTGGCTCCGCAAGAGATCGCCGAGCTGCCCCTGGAGGAGCTGCATCCCGGGGTGACGTACACGGTGCTGTGGCGGGAGACCGGCAATCTTGCCGGGCTGATGTGGGTGACGGCCGGGGCGGTGGTCCCCGAGCACGTGCACGAGCGTGCGTCCCACCACGTCTGGTTGGTGGACGGCCGCGCCCGCGTCGACGACCGCACCCTCGGGTGGGGGTCCTACTGGCACGTGCCGCCGGGGGTGCCGCACACCGTGGAAGGGCTCGCCCCGATCGGCTGCCAGATGTTCTACCTCTACCTCCGCGCCGCATGAGCGCACGCGGCGACCGGCAGGGGTGAGGGGGCGATGTACACGATCCTCGTGGGCATCGACGGGTCCACCGAGTCACGCAACGCCCTGCGCTGGACAGTCGACGAAGCGCGGCTGCGCGGGGGCGTGGTTCAGGCGGTCTACGCCTACGACTACGAACCGGCGTGGCGCCTGTACGAGTACGCACCCCACGGCCCGTTCAGCGACGTCGCGTTCCAAAGCGTCCCCGACCAGTGGGAACAGGAAGCCGCCGCAGCCGAGGACAAGGCGCTGATGCTGCTCAAAGGCGTCCTCCACGACCTCGGCGACGCGGCGGCCGGCGTGACCGTCGACCCCCTGGCGGTCCGCGACCGCAGGCCTGCCAATGCGCTGGTGCAGCTGTCCCACCACGCGGACCTGCTGGTGGTCGGCTCCCGTGGGCGGGGCGGCTTCAGCGGGCTGCTGCTGGGCTCGTGCAGCCAGCAGTGCGCGCAGCACGCCGCATGCCCCGTCGTGATCGTGCGCTCCGACCACTGACCGCTGCGCAGCGTCGACGGGCGCACGCAGCCCGGAACGACGGTTAGCGCGGATCTTCACTCAGGGATTTCGACCCCGGTTTTGCCGATTTCGAAGCGCAGGGTGCGCCCGTCGAGCCAGGGGATGGGGGTTGGGGGGAGGTCGGCGGCGCGCAGGAGGGGAGCGTAGGCGCGTTCGTCGAGGCGGACGGTGATGTGGCGCTGGTCGTGGGTGATGGTGCCGGCGGTTTCGATGAAGCGGCGTTGGATGGTGTCGGGGGTAGCGTCGTGGTAGCCGGGGATGCGTCGGGCGAGGGCGGCGAAGCAGGCGTCGGCGAGCACGGTGAGGACGACGTCGAGGTCGATGTTGAGCGCGACGGTGGAGGACAGCGCGTCGAGGTGGAAGGCGCGGATGGCTTCGGCGAGGCGTTGTTCGATGCCCATGCGGCGGGCGTAGCGTTCAATGATTGCCTTGGCCTTGAGCCCGTGGCCGTTGGTGATGATGATGGTGGGCGCGTCGCGGCCGAGGCCCTTGACGGCGAGTTGGCGGACGGTGCCGGGGTAGCGCGACAGGCTCACGGCCGGCTGGTCGCAGACCTTGGGGGTGGTGTAGCGGCCGCGGCGGTCGAGCCGCACGGTCTTCCACGCGGAGTCGGGCAGCGCGTCGATGGCTGCGGTGAGCTGTTTGGTGCGCATGCGCAGGGTGATGAAGGTGATGCCGCGGGCGTCGAGTTCGGCGAGCTCGGCCTGGGTGCACAGGCGCTGGTCGAACACGAGCTGGGCGGGCCAGGCGCCGGTGCGTTCGCGCCAGTGGTCGGCGAACGCGAGCACCTCACGGTTCTGGGCGGCCTTGGAGATGTCGGCGTTGGCGTAGATGAGGTTGTGGGTGTCGGCGTCTTGGGCGAAGAAGGTCAGCACGCTTCTGGCGCGCTGGGAGCGGGTGGGCACGTAGTGCTTCTCGAGGATGGGGTCCTCGCCCCAGTGCATGATGGCGTGGAAGTCGAGGTCGAAGTCGGCGCCGTGAGCCAGCCTGTGGCCGACCATGGCGGCGGCCAGCCCGGACAGGAAGGCCTGCTGGGTGCCATGGTCGAGCTTGTAGCTGTAGCGGGTCGACGCGGTGGCCTTGGGCAGACAGCCCAGCCCAGCCAGCACCCCCACCCCGAGATCGCGGGCCAGGTCGCCGGCATGGGACACGCGCCGGGTGCTGGTGGCCTTGAGCGCTAGCAGCGACAGCAGGTAGCTGAGCGCGGGGATGTCGCGGGTGCCCGGGTACCCGGCGGCGGCAACGAGGCCGGGCAGGTCGAGCGCAACGAGGTCGGGTGTGAGCAGCCACAGCCCGGCCATGCGCGAGTCGATGCGCTCGGGCAGGTCGGCGAAGTCGACCCGCCCGGCGCGCGGCAGCTTCGCCGGGCGGGGGGTGCCGCGGGCGTGGGCGGGTCGGCGCGCCAGCCGGGGCAGCCCGG
>SKPY01000207.1 GCA_007119305.1 Nitriliruptorales bacterium | reverse complement strand
TCTCCGCGCGCCCACCCGAGGGCTTGAGCAGCCCGAGCAGGGTGCGCAGCGTGGTGGTCTTGCCCGCCCCGTTGGGGCCCAGCAGCCCCACGATCTCGCCCTCGGCGATGTCCAGGCTGAAGCGGTCCAGGGCGGTCAGGTCACCGTAGCGCTTGGTCAGCTCCACCAAGCGCACCACGGGGACAGGGGCGTCTGCCATCACAACCTCCTCGCAAGATCGGCCGCAACGACCGGTCCGGGTGGGGATGGACTCCACGATGGCAGGCGCCCGCGCCACGCACAGCAGGCCATGGACCCGGTCCGCAGGACCGAACGTCCATCCCACCTGCCCGGTCCTCGAGGCCGCCCCCGGGACAACCTGCAGACGGGGCTCTAGGCTGAGCCGATGGACTTCTCCGACCTGCGCGCCGTGTACATCAACTGCACGCTGACCGCATCGCCAGGGCTGTCCCACACGCAGCTGTTGCTGGATCGGTCCAGCGCCATCATGCAGCACCACGGCGTGGAGGTCGCCTGCATCCGTGCGGTCGATCACGTCATCGCCCCGGGGGTGTACCCGGACATGACGGCGCACGGCTGGGAGCGTGACGACTGGCCCGCCATCGCCGCGCAGGTCTTGGACGCCGACATCCTCGTGCTCGGCACGCCGATCTGGCTCGGGGACAAGTCGTCGGTGTGCTCCCGCGTGATCGAGCGCCTCTACGCCCTGTCGGGCGAGACGAACGACGCCGGGCAGTACATCTACTACGGACGCGCCGGCGGTTGCCTGGTGACCGGCAACGAGGACGGCATCAAGCACTGCGCGATGAACATCCTCTACTCGCTGCAGCACCTCGGCTACACGATCCCCCCACAGGCCGACGCGGGCTGGATCGGTGAAGCCGGCCCCGGCCCGTCCTACGGCGACGACGGCGCGGGCTTCGACAACGACTTCACGAACCGCAACACCGCGTTCATGACGCACAACCTCATGCACGTCGCGCGGATGCTCAAGGACCTGGGCGGGTTCCCGGCCTACGGCAACCAGCGCGCGGCATGGGACGTCGGACAGGGCTTCGACCATCCCAACCCCGAACACCGCTGAGCGGCCCAAGCAGCACACGACAGGCCCGCCGGCCTACCGACCGGGAATGCGCGGCACCGAACCCGGGTTCCCCACCCGTGGGACCCGGAGAACGGAGCACCGGCACATGCAGGCGAGCAGCAGCGGGGCGCTGCCACCGGTCGTGTCCTCGTGGGGGTTGCGCCGATGAGCCCGAAGCGCTGGGTGCTCCTGGTCGCGCTCGTCGTCGTCGTGGCCGCGCTGTCCTTCTCGGGCGTGGCGGCACAGGTGACCGCTGCGGCGCGGACCCTCGCTGCCGCCGCGGGGCCTGCGGGTCCGCTCGTGTTCGCCGCCGCCTACGTGCTCGCGACCCTGCTGGCGGTGCCCGGGGGTCCGCTGACCATCCTGGCTGGGGTGCTGTTCGGTCCGGTGCTCGGCTCGGCAACCGCGTTGGGTGCCGCCACAGTCGGTGCCACCGCCGCCTTCGCGCTCGGCCGGCGCCTGGGGCGTGACCGCGTGGAGGCACTCCTCGAGCGCCGGATGGGCCGCCTCCAGCGACTCGACCGCTGGATGACCGGCCGGGGGTTTGCTGCCATCCTGCTGCTGCGGCTGGTGCCGGTCGTGCCCTTCAACATGCTGAACTACATCGCCGGTCTGAGCGGGGTGCGCACGCGTGACTACGTGCCCGCGACCGCGGTGGGGATCATCCCTGGCACCGTCGCGTACGCGGCCCTCGGGGGCACCGTGCACGACCCCACCTCGCCGGCGTTCGTCGCGGCCGTGGCGCTGTTCGTAGCCCTCGTCGCGGTGACCGTGCTGCTGCGGCGACGGTTCGTCCCGGCGGTCGCTCCCGTCGCGCCCACGACCGACGAGCGGTCCGACGCTCGGGTCAGCGGTGGCGGGCCCAGCGTGCCGCGATGAGGGCGGCGATGAGCGGCGGTACGAGGAACACGAGGGCGAGCGCGGCGGCGATCTGGCCGTCCTGGCCGACGAACGGCAGGAGCACGAGCGGCAGCAGCGGCCGGCCCCCTCCGACGGCGAGGCTCGTGCCGTACTGGCTCCAGGAGACGACGAAGCCGAGCAGGCTCGCGACGGCCAGCGCCGGCGCGACCGCCGGCAGCGTGACGGTGCGCAGCCGCTGCGCTCGTGGCGCGCCGAGCACCGTCGCCGCCTCCTCCAGCGCGACGACCCGCGGCGAGAAGCCGGGGAGCAGCAGCAAGACCACGTACGGCAGGACGTAGACCAGATGCGCGGCCACGAGGGCGGGCACGCTGTCGGCGAGCCCCCAGCGCAGGAACCACGTCGCCATGCCGGTACCGACCGCGAACTGCGGGACGAGCAGCGGCGCCGCGAGCACGACGAGCAGCGCACCGCGCCCGCGGCGACGTGTGGCGAGCGCGCGGGCCGCGGGCCACGCGAGCACGACCGCGATGACGGTCGTCGCCAGCGCGACGACGAGCGAGTTCACGACGGCGGGTCCGGCGTTCGTCGCCGGCGAGGTGAGCGCCTCGATGCCTCGGGTCCCGAGCTGCTGCGGCCAGACGGCGGGGGCGCGCCAGACGTCCGCAAGGGCCCGCACGGGCAGGATGAGCAGCGGGGCGAGCAGCCCCACGGCCGCGAGGACCCCCAGCCGGCGGGCCGTCCGGTCAGGCATCGTGACGCCTCGCGAGCCGGGCGGCGACGACCGCGAGGAGCAGCGCCAGCCCCGCCGCGAGCAGGAGCACGGCAGCCGCCCGTGCGTCCCCCGCGAGCGCCGGCGAGCGCGTGTGGTCGAGGGCGAGCGTCGCCAACGTCTTGGGATAGGAGGGCCCGACGATGAGCGGCACCTCGAACGCGCCCAGCACGAATGCGGCCACGACGAGCACGCCCGCCGCCATGGCGGGGCGCACCGCCGGCCACACCACCCACCGCAACCGCGACCACCGGCTGGCCCCGAGCGCGGCGGCCGCCTCCTCGCGTGCGCGGGTGGCAGGATCCCAGGCTGCGGCGACGAGCAGCGCGAGGAACGGGGTCTCCTTGTACACGTACACGAGCACGATGCCGATGCCCGCCCGGTCACGGACGAGGTCCACGGGCAGGCCGCCGAGCAGGCGGTCGGCGAGTCCGCCGGGACCGATCCACGCGACGGCCAGCGCCGCCGTGACCAGGTGCGGCACGAGCACCGGGACGGTGGCAGCCGCGCGGCTCCAGACGACGTCACGGAGCCCCCGGGCGAGCGGCAGTGCGAGCAGCGCGGACAGCGCAGTGGCCACGGTGGTGACCCACAGCGTGAACCGCGCGGCGGCGCCCAGCGCCGGGTCGCCGAGGACGCTCCGCCAGACGTCGAGGTGGAGGCCGCCCTGCGGCGCGCGCAGCGTCGCGCCCAGCCCGCCTGCCAGCGCCCCGCCGAACAGCACGGCGAGGACGGCGACCGCTGGCACCGCTCCGCCCAACCACCGCCGCGTCGGTCCCACCCCCCCTCTCGGCAGCGGTCG
>SKPY01000165.1 GCA_007119305.1 Nitriliruptorales bacterium | reverse complement strand
GACCCACTCCCGACGCCCTGCCTGCTCCAACTGTTCGGCCAGCCGATCGGCCAGATCCATGAGGTGGATCGTATCCTTGGCGGCATACTGGAGCATCCCACGACCGCGAGATCGCCCTTGCCCGCGTGCACGCGCGGGGCGGCGGACGAGGACGCGAACCGCGCGGCGCTGCCGGTGTGATCCGCGTGCCAGTGGGTGAGCAGGATGTCGTCCACTGCCCGGGGGTCGAGCCCGAGCCTGCGGATGCTGCGGACCAACCGCACCCCCCCGGAGCGCCAGCCGGTGTCGACGAGGGTGAGGCCCTCGCTGTCGCCCCGCCCGTCGTTGGCGAGCACGAAGGCGTTGACGTAGGCGGCGACCTCGACACGCCAGACGCCGTCGGCGATCTGCTCGGTGCGGTTGTCCATGCTGTGCCCTCCCTGCGGCGACGCGTCGGGGGCCCTCCACGGACCCACGGCACCCTACTCGGCCTGCAGCAGCCGGGCGACGACGTCGGCCAGGGCCGTCAGGTCGTCCACGTAGGTCGCGCCGACGCCCGCCACGAGGGCGGCGTCGACCCCCTGGCCGCCGATCACCGTCCGGGCCGACGCGTCCGCGGCGACGGCCACGAGCTCGCCGAGGGCCGCGGCGTCGAAATCGTCGCGGGTCACGGACGCGCAGACCACGTCGGTCGGCACGACGAGGAGGAACATGCGCAGGTCGTAGAGCGGGACGTTCGCGCCGAGCTGGTGGACCGCGAAGCCGCCGGCGCGCAGGAAGTCCGCAAGCATCGTGGTGGCCAGCCCGTGCTCCTCGGCGGGCGGGGTCAGGGTCACGACCGTGCCCCGGCTCGGACCCCGGCGCCGGAAGGCGTCACCGAAGCGGGACAGGATCGCCTTGGCGATCTCCGTGGCCCGATGCTCCTCGGCCACCGTGATCGTGCCGGCTGCCCAGTCCTCGCCGATGCGGTGCAGGGCGGGAGCGATGAGCTGCACGTAGACGTCGCCGATGCTCGCCCCGTCGGCGACGACCTTGCGGGCCAGGGCGGCGGCGTCGGGTCCTGCCCCGTCGCGCAGCAGCTGGTGGAGCCGGCTGCGGTGCGTCTCCCAGTCCGTGCGCCCGGCCTCGTCGGGTGGCAGCGCGACCTGCACCGCACGCGCGGCGATGAAGTCGTCGAGGTCGCGCTCACGGATCCGGATGCGCCCCCCGGTCTTCGCGGCCGGCAGCTGGCCGCTGCGCACCCACCGGTACGCGGTCATGTAGTGGACCTTCAGCTGGTCGGCGGCCTCCTGCAGGGTGAGCATCATGCCGGCCACCGCGGCGCCCCGGGCCTCAGGCCGCGCACTCGAGCTCATGCTCGTCCTCGGATCCCGTGGCCACCTCCACGCACCCGTAGAGGTCCTCGGCGAGCACGAGCACGAGGCGGTCCTGCAGGGCGCGGACGGCGGCGAGCTCCGCTCCGGTCAGGTCGTTGCCGAGCACCGCGAAGTGGTAGCGGCGCTCGTCGGGGCCGAGCACCATCCCCGACAGGGAGCGCACGTCCCGCAGCGAGCCGGTCTTGCCGAGCAGACGGCCTTCGGCGACGGTGCCGCCCAGCCGACGACGCAGCGTGCCGCTGCGGGACGAGACCGCCATGAGGTCCTGCCACAGGGGCCCGACGTCGGAGCTGGTCATCGCCACGTCGAGGCTGGTGAGGTAGCCGGCGGTCAGGCGGTCGTGCCTGGACAGGCCGGAGCCGTCCGCGAGCACGGCGCCGTCCCAGTCGAGCTCGAGGCCGGCCAGGAGGTCGCGCGCGGCGCGGTCCGCGCTCGCCCAGCTGCCGTCGCCGGTTCCGCTGCCGAGCGCGCGGAACACGGTGTCCGCGAGGTGGTTGTCGCTGCGCTGCACCGTGTAGCGCAGGAGCTCGTGCAGCGGGGGGCTGTCCACGCTGGCCACGTGGTGCTCGGCCGCCACGGGTTCGGCGGCGCTCGCCGTGCCGCCCTCCACGACGACGTCGCGGCGGGCGAGCAGGATCGACAGCGCGGCCGCCGCCTCCGAGGCCGGGTTGGGGGCCGGTTCGCTGTACCACACGCCGTTGCGGGCGATGAGGCGGCGGCCGGCGTTGACCGTCAGCCCGGCGGACAGGACCGTGTCGCCGCGCTGCAGGTAGCGCTCAGGCCAGCCCTCTGCCTGTGGTTGGGCGCTGAACACCGTGCCGTCACCGAGCACCCGGCCGCGGACGACGCGGATGCCAGCATCAGCGACGGCGTCGGCGAGGTCTTCGAGCCGTGTGCGCGGGCGCTGCGGGTTGACCTGCGCGGCGAACGTGTCGGTCGCGAGCGCGGGGTCGCCGCTGCCGACGAGCACGAGGTCGCCGTCGAGCACCCCGTCGTCTCCGGGCGCCGCGGTCGCCCGGACCTCCGTCCGGAACCGGTGCTCGGGGTCGAAGGCCGTGAGCGCGGCCGCTGCGGTCACGAGCTTCAGGGTGGAGGCCGGCAGGAGGGGCTGCTCTGCGTGCTGGCTGAACAGGGGATGGCCGCGCTCGTCGACGACCGACACCGCGAGCCGCTCGTCGCTCGGCAGGGTTTCGTCGGCGAGCACCTCCGCGATGCGCTCCGTCAGGTCGGGATGGGTGACAGGCGACGCGACCGTCGGGGTGGGCGTGGGGGTGGGCGTCGGCGCCGGGGTGGGCGTGGCCGTTGGTGTCGCGGCGGGCTCCGGGAACGGCGTCGCAGGATGACGCACGGCGGCAACGCCGCCCCGCGAAGGAGCGGCGGGTCCGCTGTCGCTGGCTGCGGGCTCGAGTGGCCGCAGCGACGCGAACACGAGGAGGCCAGCGGCAAGCAGAACCCCCAACGAGAGGAAGCCGACGACGCGCAGTCGCACACGGCGAGTCTAGCGACGTGTGCGGCTGCCGGGTGACAGGTCAGCGCGCCGGGGCGAACACCGCGACGGTCTCGATGGCCGCGGTCTGGGCGAACTGGTCGACGGGCGTCGCGCGCACGAGGTCGTACCCGGCGTCGACGAGGCCGCGAGCATCACGGGCGAGCGCGGCAGGATCGCAGGAGACGTACACGAGGCGGCGGGGCGCCAGCTGCGCGAGCTGCCGGCAGACGTCCTCGCCTGCGCCGCGCCGCGGGGGATCGATCACCACCACGTCGAAGCGCTCGCCCGCAGCGGCCGCTCCACGCACGAACCGGGCCAGGTCGGCGCGGACCACCGCAGCATGCGCGAGCCCGTCGAGGTTGTGGCGGGCATCCCGCGCCGCCCCGCCGTGCGCCTCCACCGCGGTGACGTGGGCACCCTCGGCGGCGAGCACCCGAGCGAACAGGCCGACGCCGGCGTAGCCGTCGAGCACACGGTCGCCCTCTGCCACCGCCGCGCCGGCCAGCACGAGCCGCACGAGGGCCTCGGCGCCGGCGGGACCGGGCTGGAAGAAGCTCGTCGCCGACACCCGGAACGCGAACCCCGCGACCCGCTCCACCACCGCCGAGTCGCCGCGCAGGTCGACCGGCTTGCCCGCGCCGACGAGGGCGACCGCCGCGTCCCCGGGGGGCAGGGG
>SKPY01000047.1 GCA_007119305.1 Nitriliruptorales bacterium | reverse complement strand
TGGGCTCGTCATCGGCTGCCTCCTCATGCAACCGCTGCCACGTCGCCTGGACGAGGTCGCGCACCTGCTCGGCCGTCGTGAGCGCCCGGGACGCGCTGCCGGCTCCGTAGTGCTGAGCCGGGGCGCACTGAGCCGCTTGCTCGGCGTGCAGCACCGCGACATGGTGAAAGCCGCCGGTGGCGTTGTGGCGCGCGGCGGCGAGCTCGTCGTCGCAGGCGGCGAGCCAGCGCTCGTACTCGGTGCGGTCGAACAGGTCCATCGCGTGCTGCACGCTAGCCCGTGCGCGTGGGGGCCGACGAACCGGCGCTGCGGGTCCGGCGGGCAGCGTCCGCCGGCCTGCCTCCAGTGCCTGCGCGAGTGCGAGTTGAGCCTGGCCCTGCAGGACGAGCCCGTCGGTACGCTCCGCCAGCTCGACCGCGGCCGCAGCAGCCTCGACTGCCTGTTCGGCGTTTCCGCGGCAGCCCGCCAGGTGGGCTTCGGCGAGGCGGCAGCGCACCTGCCCGTCGACGTCGTCTGGCGCCACCGCGTCGCGCGCGAACTCGACGAGCTGGCGATTTCGGTAACCGTCGAGTGCACGGCGGAGCGCCGCCTTGGCTGCCTCGCCGTCGCCGGCGAGCAGCGCTACCCGCCCTTCCGTGTCGGCTGTCGCCGCGAGCCAGTAGCGCTTGCCGAGCTCCTCGAACCCCGCACGCGCCGAAGTCACCGCCGCCGCGGCCCCCTCCGCGTCACCGCGCAGCGCGAGGAGCAGCGCCAGGACCCGGTCGGCCTGGGCCTGCACCGCACGGACGTCGGGATAGTGGCATGCAGGCGTGGCCGCTGCGGATGGTCATCGGGGAGGCGTTCGAGAGCGCGCGGTTCCTGACGGGGAGGCGTGGCCACAGATCCCCGAGGACGTGCTCGGCAAGGCGATCTCGCGGGATGAGCGCGAGACCATCCTCGGCTACGGGCCGAAAGGAGGCGCAGCCGGTGGGCGTCGCATCGCTGCCATCCGCCGGCAGTGCCCGGGGTGCGAGCGGAGCCCGACCGGAGCGAACGTCGCGTCAGCTACCGCGGCTCCCGCCTGCGCAGGCCGCGCTCGCGCAGCCGCACCATGCCGGCGAGCAGCGCACCGCCGGCCAGGGCCGGCACCGACGCGGAGGTGGCCACCGGCCGGGGTGCCGGCACAGGCTGCCTGACCCGCTCGGGCGGCCCGGTGGTCTTGAGGGGGAAGGGCACGGTCAGCAGCAGCTCGACGTTGCGGTCCGCGAGCGACCCGGCGCGATGGACGAACGGGTCGCCGTGCATGAGGTGGTCCCGGAAGTCGTTGTAGGCGAGCTCACGGCCGTAGCCGGCGAGCTCGAGCAGCTCGTAGTCGTCCCCGGGAGCCTCGAGGGCAAGTCGCGCGTCCGCCGGCCCCGCCTGGTCGATGAGCGAGCAGAAGATCGACAGCGTCCGGTCGCGGTTGTCGACGATCTCGAGCACCCGCGTCTGCATCGGGTAGTCGAGCTGCGCCGACGTGCTGATCTCCCAGAAGCCCTGCGTCCGCCCCGAGGCGTCCGGGCGGGGCCACACCCGGTTGATGTGGCTGTGTCCGTTCACGAACGCGATCACGTTGGGGTAGCGGTGCAGGACGGCGCGCAGCTCCCCGGCCAGGACGCGCCCGGGGTCGTCCGGGGAGGGCGCCGGGTTGTTCATCGTCGCGAGGTTGTGGTGGGCGAAGAGGAGCACGAGGTGATCCTCGGCGCGCGGGCGGCGCTGCAGCCGGCCGTGTGCGTCGTAGAAGCGGGAGTGCACCGCGGCCAGCCGCGCCTCGAGCCACGCGAGCTGGCGCCGGCCGATCGAGCCTGCCGCGCCACCCATGCGGTTGGTGGTGTCGAGGGCGATGCCGAGGATCGGCGCGTCGGCGACTGGCCGGAACGTGTAGTACAGCGTGGTGGTTCGGTCGCGCTCCTCCTGGGTCGCCCCGTCGCCGAGGTTGTTCTCGGTGTAGCCGTGGCCCACCGGCTCGCCGTCGGTCCACGCCCAGTGCGCCTGCACGTACTGAGACGGACCGACGAACCGGCGCTGCGGATCGGCTGCTACCGGGATGAAGGGGGCTGTGAGCAGGTCCTCGGGCCCGATGTCGCCGGCGAGGAGGTCCTCGAAGAAGGCCAGCGCTCCGGTCTCGCTCCAGTCGTAGCCCGGTGGGAAGCCCACGAGCTTGGGACCGACCCCTTCAGGGAACCCGGGCACGGCGCTGACCGCGATGGCCTGGAAGAACGGGTCGGCTGGCACGTTGCCCTGCACGAGCCCGTCGTGGTTGCCGTACATCGAGTACCACGGGACCCCGAGGCCCTGCGCCACGAAGGGCTGCAGCGCCGAGGCGATGAAGCCGTGCAGGGTGGGGTAGCCGTGCTCGCTCTTGAACTTGTCCTCGGAGAACCCCGGCGGTGGCTCGTCGGGCCGCCAGTACCAGGGATCGTAGCCGTCGTCGAACGGCAGTCCTGGGTGCCTCCAGTAATCCTGCACGCCCTGGTAGATCCCCGGAGCGCCGGTGTTCGGGTTGAGGGGCCCGCCGTTCAGCAGCGCGAAGAACCAGCGCAGCTCGTTCTCCTGCATGTTGTCGATGTTGTCGCCGGTCGAGACGGCGAAGTCGTAGAGCCGGCCGGTGACCGGTCCGCGCCCGACGCTGCGGGATTGGTGCACCGCGGCCTCGCTGACGTGGTTCGTGACCGCCTCGTGGGGCCGCCATGCGCCGCGGAACAGCGCCGGGTAGCGCCCGAGCCACTCCGTGCGGGCCGGACTCTGCGGGTCGGGGATCTGCACGTCGGTGAGGTGCAGCAGGCTCGCGAGCGCCACCCGGCGGTTCTCGCGGTTGGGCTTGCCGCCGGTGAGGTCCTCCCGGATGTGGAGCGGCCAGCCCGCAGCCGCGCTGAGGCGCGTGTACGGTGCGTCCCCCAGCGGCACGATCGACTGCTCGTAGGTGGTGCCCTGGGGGTAGGCGACGAGCCCCGCGGTGCGCGCCCACGCTTCACGGCGCGCCCAGGGCGTGGTCCACAGCGGCGCCGTCGCACCAGCTGCCGCCAGCGCGGCTCCCTGCCGCAGGAACGCCCGGCGGCTCAGGTGTCCCATGCTCATCCCGCAACCCTTCTCCCATGGCCTCCACGGCCGGCTCCGCTGGCCCCGGACCCGCCGCGAACACACGGGCCATGCCCGTCGGGGCTGCTTCCCGTCGTCGGCGCCGCCCGGCGGCAGCGTAGAGGCTGAGCATCCGGCCCCGACGCGTGCGCTGTCAAGTGCCGTCGAGCGGCTGAGCGCGTCGGCGATGCCCCGGGCCTGATCGGCCGCCGGCTCCGCAACGACTTGGAGAACTTGAAGGAGCTCATCGAGTCGCGCCCCGCTCGACCGGCAGCTGGCGAGGGCGGATCGGCACCCACGCCTCGGACGTGCCTGGTCACAAGCACGTCGGAGGTCGACCCCGGTCACCTGATGGGCAACCACCGCCTCGTCGCCATCGACGCCGGGGCTGTGCCTCGCGGGCCTGGGAGGATGCAGCGCGGGCGCGGCAACCT
>SKPY01000320.1 GCA_007119305.1 Nitriliruptorales bacterium | reverse complement strand
GGCTCACCGGCGTGCGCGACGACGACGAGCCCGCCTGCCCGCGCTGCGCCACGCCGCTCGAGCGCGGCACGGTCGCCGGCCGCCGGGCGGCGTCAGTCGCAGGGGTCGAAGTCGACCGGGCCGTCGACGCGGGCCAGCTCGTACGCGACGCCCTGCGAGCTCTCGTAGACCGCCGTGTCGGCGTCAACCCGCATGATCACCCCGTCATCGACGGGGTCTGTGACCGCGCCGTGGCGGTCGGCGCCCGTGGGCCCGGAGGTGACCTCCCAGAAGCTGCCGTCGAAGTCGACCTCCTCGATGTCGCAGTGGGTGTACAGGCGGATGCGGTAGGCCACGCCCGCCTCCACCTCGGCCGACGCCGGCCACCGGCGCAGGCGACCGTCGGGGAGCTGCTCGCTCTCGGCCGGCTCCCCGCCCTCCGGGAGCGCACGTGCCTCCTCCCGGTCTGGCAGCTGCTCCGCCGAGCCGGTCCCCTCGGGTGCGCCGCATGCCAGCAGCAGCACGGCGCAGGAGATGGGCAGCAGCAAGCGCATCGGTGGTCCTTTGGTTGCGACGTGTGCGATCTCACACAGTCCGACGCGCTGCACGCCGGCGCCGTTGCAGCGCCGTGGGGCGCATGCCGCGGCCGCGCGCGGTCGCTTGCCGTGGCCGAGGCATTGACAGCCGCAGCCGCCCGTTGCGACGCTGCTTGGACGAGCGAGCGGACAGCCCACGCACCGCGGACACCAGGAGACGGGCACGTGACGGGGAGCCGCGACACCAACGTGCTGGTGACCGGCGCGGGGCCGGCCGGCCTGGCCGTGACTGCCTGCCTCATCCGCCGCGGGATCGTGCCTCTGGTCGTGGACCGCGGCGCGGCGGTGGGCGACAGCTGGCGCAGCCGCTACGACCGGCTGCACCTGCACACCCCGCGCGTGCAGTCCGCCCTGCCCGGCCTGCGCATCCCGGCGCGGTTCGGGCGCTGGGTGGCCCGCGACGACGTCGTCCGCTACCTGCGGGGCTACGCCCGCTACCACGGCATCACCCCGGAGTTCGGTGTGGAGGTCGGCGCCATCGACCGCGCCGGCGACCGCTGGCGGGTCGCGACGAACCGCGCCGACCTGCTGGCCGACCAAGTCGTGGTGTCCACCGGCTACAACCGCGTCCCGCGGCTGCCGGACTGGCCGGGCCGGGAGGGCTTCCCCGGCGAGGTGCGCCACGCCTCGACCTACACCGCCGCCGCGCCCTACCGCGGCTGGGCGGTGCTCGTCGTCGGCAGCGGCAACACCGGCGCGGAGATCGCCGCCGACCTCGCCGAGGCCGGCGCGGCGCGCGTGTGGCTGGCGGTGCGCACGCCGCCGCACGTCATGCCGCGCGCGTTCGGCCCGATCCCCGTCACGCTGCTGTCCATCACCCAGGACTTCGCCCCACCCTGGGTCGTCGATCCGCTCAACCGCCGCCTGCAGCGCTGGTTCGTCGGCGACCTGCGGCCCTACGGGCTGCCGCGACCGGCCCGCGGACTGGCCGCGCAGTTCCGCGCCACCGACGTCGTGCCGATCATCGATGTCGGGCTCGTCGCGCAGCTGCGCGCCGGCGGCGTCGAGCCGGTCGCTGGCCTCACGCGCTTCGACGGCGACGAGGTCGTGCTCGCCGACGACCGGCGGCTGCGGCCCGACGCGGTCATCGCCGCCACCGGCTACACGCGCGGGCTCGAGCCGCTCGTCGGCCACCTCGGCGTCCTCGACGCTGCCGGCCGCCCGCTCGTGCACGGCGCTGCCACACACCCCGCCGCCCCCGGGTTGCGCTTCGTCGGGCTGTCCAACCCGCTCAAAGGCCTGCTGCTGCAGATCAACCTCGACGCCCGCGCGGTGGCGCGCGCCGTCGCGCGCGAACGGCGTCGTGCCCGCACCCCCCGCACCGCAGCGGTAGGCGTGCCCGCTGCGGGCGGGTTGTGAGCAGCTGCGGCAACGGCGAGCATCAGGGCATGGACGACACCGTGGTGGACCTGCTCACGCGCCTCGTGCAGATCGACTCCGTGAACCCCTCGCTCGCGCCCGGTGGGGCAGGCGAGGCAGCGATCGCCGCGTTCGTCGCGGGCTGGGCCGAGCGGGCCGGGCTCGCGGTTGAGACCCTCGAGGAGACCGCCGGGCGGCCGAGCGTCATCGCCCGCACCCCGCGCCGCGGCGACGGTCCGACGCTGCTGCTGTGCGGTCACCTCGACACGGTCGGCCTGGGCGGGATGACCGCCCCGCTCGAACCGCGGGTCGACGGCGACCGGCTCTACGGGCGGGGCGCCTACGACATGAAGGCCGGGCTGGCGGCCGCGCTCGTCGCCGCCGCCGAAGCCGCGCGCGACGGCCTGTCCGGCGAGGTCGTCGTCGCCGCCGTCGCCGACGAGGAGCACTCGAGCCTCGGGGTCCAGGAGGTGCTGCGCCACGTCCGCGCCGACGCGGCGATCGTGACCGAACCCACCGAGCTGGCAGTTGGGACCGCGCACAAGGGCTTCGTGTGGAGCCAGATCGAGGTCGTCGGCCGGGCCGCGCACGGCTCCCGTCCGCACCTCGGCGTCGACGCGATCCTCAAGACCGGCCCGGTCCTCGTCGCGCTCGACGAGCTCAACCAGGCGCTCGGGAAGCGGACGCACCCGCTGCTCGGGGCCGGCAACCTGCACGGGTCGCTCATCGACGGCGGGCTGGAGGAGTCCACCGTGCCGGACCGCTGCGCGCTGACCGTCGAGCGCCGCACGCTGCCAGGCGAGACGGCCGCCGACGTGGAACGCGAGCTGGCCGAGGTGCTCGACCGCTGCCGCGCCGCGGACCCCGAGCTGCAGGCCAGCGCCCGCACGCTGCTCGTGCGCGAGCCGTTCGAGATCGACCGGGCAGAGCGGCTCGTGCAGGACGTCGCCGCCGCCGCCGGCGACGTGCTCGGCGAGCCGGCGGCGATCGCGGGGATGAGCTACTGGGCTGATGCCGCGTTCATCGCGGCGGCCGGGATCCCCACGGTGCTGTTCGGGCCCGACGGCGACGGCGCCCACGCCGAGGTCGAGTGGGTCAGCCTGCCCGGCACGATCGCGTGCGCACAGGTGCTGGCCCGCGCCGCCGAGCGCATGTGCGGCTGAGCGCGACCCGGGCGCCGGCGCAGCTCAGCGGACCCCCGGGGGGCTACGTGGCGAGCTGCACCTCGCCGGCGTCGGGCACCCGCGTCGGCGCGAGGCCGTGGCGGCGGCAGGCCGCAGCGAACCAGCGGGCGTCACGCACGGCGCAGCAGTGCCGGTCGTTGTTGAAGTAGCAGAACACCTCCGCGTCGGCCGGCCAGAGCTCGGCGACGAGCCCGGCGCGGCTGGCGAGCGCGTGCTTGCCGTAGCACGGGTGGGGGCTGGCCCTGCCGGCGTGGAAGCGCACGAAGCCCCACGACGCCGTCGCCCACGCGGGCGTGAGCAGCCGCGAGTCCCGGTCGGCCAGGCACAGCGCCGCGTCGTGCTCGGCCAGCAGCGCGCGGGCCTCGTCGGTGAACCAGGAGTCGTGGCGCGGCTCCACCGCCACGCGGACGGTGTCGG
>SKPY01000136.1 GCA_007119305.1 Nitriliruptorales bacterium | reverse complement strand
TCAGGGTCTGAGCGGCCTCGGCGAGGCTGCTCGGTGTCAGGTGCAGGTCGAAGTCGGTGACCGCGAAGTACTTCATGGCCTTGCCGTCCTCGGACAGCTCGAGGTTGCCGACGACCAGGCCAGCGGCTTCGAGCCGCTGCAGGTGCATGTGCAGCAGAGGTCGGCTGATGCCCAGTTCGCGCGCCAGTTGGCTGACGTAGTCCCGCCCCTCGGTCAGCTTGGCGAGGATGCGCACCCGGATCGGGTTCGCGAGCGCCGCGAACACCTCCACGAGGTCATCCCCGCTTTGCTGTCTGTCTGTCATCATGCCCCTTCACCTGTCAGGTAGAACTTACACATGACGAAACCGGATGTCAAGTGGTTGTCTCCGTGGACCGCACTGGCCGCACGAACGCTCCCGCGCGGCTTTCGCAGACGCTTTGCCGCCTCAGTCGCTGAGATGGGTCAGGGCGGCCGGGGTCCACGGCGGCCAGTGGGCTTGGCCGACCGGTGTGATCCAGCTGCTCGCGGGCGGAGCGGCTCTCCCACGGGGCCTCGGTCTCCGCAGCCTCGAGCAGGTCAACCGCCACCCGTGTCGTACGCGTCTCCATATGCAGCACCTCCCACGATCCTGTGAGCCGACTCGATCTCGTCGTCGGCCCCAACGGCGCCGGCAGGACGACCTACGTCCGGTTCGTGCTGGCGCCGCACTGGACGCGCCTGGGCATGCACATCTCGATGCGGTCCACAGCGGCGCGACGACGGATCGAACGTGCGGTCTCTGGACAGCTGCCGCTGTCGGAGCTCACCGAAGCCGAGCGTGAGGTCGCCAACGCCGAGATCACGTGGGATCTCCGAGGCCGGTGCCTGGCCGGCGAGCCGGGCACTCGACAGTCGTCGGATGAGTGGGGACACCGCGCCCTGGTGCGCCTGCTCGACCGAGGCGACCGCGTCGAGCGGCTCGTAGTCGACGTCGATGAACTCGAGGGTGGCGCCCGGCGCCTGGGGTCGGGCTCATTGCGCCGACGGTGCCGATGCCATTGACTGTTCCCGGTGCCGCGCTCGCTGTGAGCCGCGGAGCGAGCCGACCGGACGACCGACAGGCCGGTGGTGGGGGCCGGGTGGAGGATGCGGGTGTGTACGGCGTGGCAGGCCACCGATGACCTGGGAGCTGTCGGCGCTGGAGCTCGTCGCCGCCGTGGCGACGGTGCTGGCCGGTGCCATCGTCCAAGGCGGCATCGGCATCGGGTTCGGGATCGTGCTCGTGCCGGTGCTCGCGCTGCTCGCGCCCGCCTCCCTGCCGGCGACGCCGCTCCTGCTCGCGTTGCCGCTGACGGCACTGGTGGCGGCGCGTGAACGCGGGGACGTTGACTGGCGCGCCCTGCCCCGGCTGCTGCTCGGACGTGTCGGCGGCACGGTTGCGGCGGTGTGGCTGCTCGTCGTCGTCACCGAGGCGACGCTGGAGATCCTGTTCGGCGTCGTGGTGCTCGCGGTCGCGGCGCTCAGCGGCTTCGCGCCGAGCGTGCGGCCCACCCCGGCAGCCCAGGTCGGGGCGGGGTTCACCTCGGGGCTGTTCGCCACGACCGCCGCCATCGGCGGCCCCCCGGTTGCGTTGCTCTACCAGGCCCGTCCGGGCCCCGAGCTGCGCGCCACGCTCGGGGTGGTGTTCTTCCTCGGCAGCCTGCTCTCGCTCGCGGGTCTGGTCGTGGCCGACCGGCTCGCGCTCGCCCACTTCGGCTTCGCCCTGGTCCTGCTGCCGGCGCTGCTCGCCGGGTTCGCCGCCAGCCGCAGGCTGTGGCGGCTGCTCGAGGCGGGCTGGCTGCGTCCCGCCGTGCTCGCCTTCGCCGCGGCCGCCGGCGCGCTTGCGATCATCCGCGGCCTCGCAGGCTGACAGCCGCTCGGCCGACGGGGTGATGACGTGGTCACGGTGCCGGCGGCGCTCGCCAACCCGATGCGGCTGCGGATCGTCGCGAGGTTGGCAGGCGGCCGTGACGCCGTGAGCCCCTGGCGCGTGAGATCGGTGTAAGCCGTCCCCTGCTCCACAGCGCCTTCACGCAAGGTGGTGGCCCCGAGTAGCGCATCAACGGTGTGGATCGTCAGAGCCGGTCGGGGCACCGAGCAGAAGGCGCTCGTCAGGACCGGTGGTGCGCCTGTACTCGCGGGCGCGGAACATACGTTCTACTCGGAGAAGATGGCCGTGCTGACCGACCCGGGCAACGTCACAGACCGGCGGCAGGGCTGGCTGCGGCTGGGCCCGTGGCGGGGTCAGGGGCACGCGCGTGAGCTCGACGCCGCGCAGGTGCACGCCGCCGCCAACGCGCACGCCGAGCTCGAACGCCTCGAGCTCTGCGCCCACGCGCGCGGCGCAACCGCGTCGCACGACGATCGGTGCCTGCCCGCGACCCGCGCACCACCGATCACTGCTGTCTTCGGCCCGCCGGACGGCGGTCACTGGCTGTGGTCCGCCCAGACCCGCGTGCACGACAGCGGGGCACGCAGCCGGCGGCTCGGCAGGCTACGGAGCGGTCTCCGCTCCCGATCGGAGCGCACCGGAGAGCAGGCGGCTGCGGGCGTAGGACATGAGCGCCACCAGCGACACGAACTTGCCCGCCCGACCCAACGCCGTGCCCGGCGGCACCGTCCCGGCGAGCGCCAGGACCAGCGCGACGACGATCGCCACCGTGGTGACCACCACCAGTGCGGCCGGCCAGGACGGCGGCGTCCACGCCCGCACGGCTGGCTCCAGACCACGGACGCGCAGCACTGCGGTCCCGACGAGCACCGTGAGGCCGGCCAGGACGGTGAGTCCCAGCAGCTCGTCGGGAACGACGGACGGCCACAGCCCCATGAGGATGCCGACGACCGCCGTGCACACCATGGTGAGCACGAACCCGCGCATCAGCTCGTCCGTGTACACCTCCGCGCGGGCGTCGGCGCGCTCAGGGTCTGCGGGGGAGCGCAGGCGTCTGATGACCCACCGTGCCCCTCGACGGCCGACCAGCAGCCACAGGAGCACCACCACAGCCGCGAGCGCCCACGGCGAGGCCCACGCCAGGGCGAGCAGCAGGTAGGCGAGCAGCAGCACACCCGCTGATGCAGCTGCGCGTGGCTGTCGCGAGCGTTCGCTGCGCATCAAATACTCAAATACTCCGGGGCGGTGTGGCCCACGCGGTCCCACGCGGTTGCGTCCCCCGATGCTCCCACGCAGGCGCCCGCGGTTCCTGAGGCGAACGACTCGCAGCCGGGGGACGTTCGCCCCCCGGGCGGCCGGCGCCGGCCGTGGCGGCACCTCAGCGGTCGGCGGACCCGGTCCCGGTGGTGTCCCGGCGGTCGGCGGACCCGGTGGTGTCCCGGCGGGCGAGCTCGGCGCGGACGCTGGGGGCGACTTCGGTGCCGAAGAGCTCGATGGCCCGCAGGACCTTGCCGTGCGGCAGCGTGCCGACCGACAGCTGCAGCAGGAAGCGGTCGTGGCCGAAGACCTCGTGCTGGAGCAGGATCTTCTCCGCGACCTCCTGCGGGCTGCCGGTGAACAGCGCCCCGTGCAGGCTGCGCTGGGC
>SKPY01000081.1 GCA_007119305.1 Nitriliruptorales bacterium | reverse complement strand
TCCGCCACCGCCCGGTCGCGCAGCTCGTCGCGCAGCCGGGTACGGCCGTAACCGCGGCCGAGCCCCCGCTCCTCCACCCAGGCGCGGGCCAGCGCGGCGTCGTCGACGGCCTTGAGCCGGCGCGCGTGCGTGAGCACCGCAGCCACCGTGGCAGGCGCGACGCCGCGCCGCTGCAGCTTCGTGCGCACCTCCGCCTCGGTCTGCGGCTTGGCCTGCGTGGAACGCAGCACGTAGGCGAGCGCTGCGCGGACGTCACCCTCGACGTCCGCACCGATCCGGGTGACGTTGGCGTCGTCTCGCCGGCGCGCCCCGGCTGAGGCCGCCTCCGGGTGGACGGTCATCACCCGTCGTCGCCGGCGGGTGGCGCGGCATCGGCCCCAGCGGGTGGCGCGGCATCGGCCCCAGCGGGTGGCGCCGCGGCGTCTTCCTCGCCGGTGATGTCGGTCGGTACGAGGCCGAGGTGCTCGGTCACCTTCTTGTAGATCTCGTCGACCACCTCCCCGTGCTCCTTCAGGAAGGTGCGGGCGTTCTCGCGGCCCTGGCCGAGCTGCTCGCCCTCGTAGGTGTACCAGGCGCCGGCCTTCTTCACGATGCCGTGCTCCACGCCCATGTCGAGCACGGAGCCCTCCTTCGAGATGCCCTCACCGAACAGGATGTCGAACTCCGCTTGCTTGAACGGGGGCGCGCACTTGTTCTTCACGACCTTGGCGCGCACGCGGTTGCCGACGAAGTCCGTGCCGTCCTTCAGCGACTCGATCCGGCGCACGTCGATCCGCACCGAGGAGTAGAACTTGAGCGCCCGGCCACCAGGTTGCGTCTCGGGGCTGTTGTGGACCATGACCCCGTCGACGAAGTAGTTGTGCGTCCCGTCGACCTCCAGGTCGTAGCGGTGTTCAGCGCGCCCGTCGCGCGGCTGCGGGGTGTCCTCGATCGCGGTGATCGGCATCGCCACGAGCTCCCAGCGCGGCTCGGCGAACACCGGCTCGACGGCGAACTTGCCGCGATGGCGCGGCAGGAGCTTGGAGTCCATCGCCGGGTGCACGTACGGGGCGATGAGCGCCTGGAGCTTGTCGGTCGCGGCGGGCGGAAACTGCAAGACGGCCCTCCCGGCACGGTCCGACAGCCGCGAAGCGATGCCCCAGGTGTCGCGCAGGTGCGCCTGCAGCCGGGTCCGTGACGTCTCCTCCAGCGCCTCCACGCAGACCTCCGCGCGGCCAGTCATGTCTTCCGTCTCGGCCTGGACTCCCTGCGACCGGACCCGGAAGCTCGCGCCGTCCATGTACCAGATGGCGAGCGCGAGCGGGGTGAGCCGCTTCAGGTAGTCGTGGCTCAGCACCTTCTTGCCAACCATGTAGACGGCCCGCCGCAGCTCGGCGAGCTCCGGCAGCGGGCGCAAGTCATGGACGACCGCGCCCTTGTCGTTCGTGCTCCGGCTCGAACCGACGTTGCCGAGCAGGGAGGCCTTCCAGTCGGCGTAGGCGGTCTGCTCGCGTCCATGGCTGAACCGGTAGCGCGCAGCGTGACCGCTGCGAGTGGGCGCCAGCGCTCCAGCGCCGACCAGGCCTCCGAGGATGACCTCCCACTGGAAATCCGACAGCTGGTGCTGCACCGACTGGAGGACGCAGTCCCCGACCGTGAGCTCCCGCGCTTCGCGCCAGCCGGCCGGGGTGCGGATGTGGTGGTTGGGCGTGCACGAGAGCTGCGCGCGGCCGTGCCCATCAGCGCGGGCGACGGTGAGCGTCAGGAAGTCCTCGGTCGGGCCGTTGTCGAACCAGCTCGTCACCTTCTTGGCCACAACCCGGCCGGCCTCGGGATCGTAGGAGAGCACCTCGACCGGCAGCTGCTGCGTGACGATCTTGCCGATCGTCTCCTGCGTACCGTCGGCGAGGGTGACCCTGGTGCTCGGGGTGAAGCACCCGAACATCACGCCGACGCGCTCGCGGATCTGGTTGATGAACACGGCGCAGGTCTTCGAGCGGTTGAGGGTGCCGGCGAGCTTGCGCAGGGCCTGGCTCATGAGCCGGGCTTGGAGGCCGACGTGGCTGTCGCCCATCTCGCCCTCGATCTCCGCGCGCGGGGTGAGCGCCGCGACCGAGTCGATGACGACGATGTCGATCGCCCCCGAGCGGATGAGCATGTCGGCGATCTCCAGCGCCTGCTCGCCGTTGTCGGGCTGGGACACGAGCAGCGCCTCGACGTCGACCCCGAGCGCTTTCGCGTAGCTGGGGTCGAGCGCGTGCTCGGCGTCGATGAACGCTGCGATCCCACCGGCCTTCTGCGCCTCGGCCACCGCGTGCAAGGCGACGGTCGTCTTGCCGCTGGCCTCCGGCCCGTACACCTCGACGACGCGGCCGCGGGGCAGGCCGCCGATGCCGAGGGCGAGGTCGAGCGCGAGCGCACCGGTGGGGATGGAGGCGATCTTGATCTTCGCCTGCTCGTCCATCCGCATGATGGCGCCCTTGCCGTACTGCTTCTCGATCTGCCCGAGGGCCATGTCGAGGGCCTTGTCGCGGTCCACGGCGTCTCCTTGTCGAACGTCGAACGGGTCGCTGTTGTGCTTCACCGTAGCCAGGGGGTGCGACAACCGGGGGGAACCGACGCCGGACCCTGTGGACGGGCAGTGTATCGAACGGGCGTTCGGAGCGGAAGCATCCGCGCATCCGCGGGGGCGGCAACCGCCGTGGCCTACCCCAGCGCCGCCTGCGGCTGAGCGAACGGGTGCGCGGAGCGCAGCTGCAGCGCGATGCCCTCCAGCCGCAGGCGCGTGCGCACGACGAGCAGGCGGCGGGCGGTCCAGGTCACCGTCGGGCCGCGGAAGGTGCGCACCAGCCGTGCGGGCAGCCCGCTGCCGCCCGGCATCCGCCCGACGATCGCACACGGGGTGTCGTCGGCCAGCGCAGGCGTGTAGCCAGCCTTCTCGACGCGCCGGCACAACTGGGCGCACAGGGCGCCGAACTCGTCGTTGGGCTGGACGCCGGCGAACAACGCGCGACCGCCGACCACGCCGGCGCCGCCGTCGAGCCGCAGCCGCAGCTGCGCGCTGTCGGCGGCCACCTCGGCCGCCAGCTCGTCCACCCCCGCGGTCTCGGCCTCGTCCAGGGCGCCGAGCTGGCACAGCTCGACGTACCACTGGTCCGGCTCGATCCAGCGCACCCCGGGATAGCTCGCCTGGAGCGGTTGCAGCGCCTGGGCGAGCGCGGCACGCGCCGGCTCGTTGACCTCGACGGCGAGGCCGAGCCGGTGTCGTGGGCGGGACATCACGGTCGGGTACCCTAGCGCGTCGCGGTCAGCCGTCTACGGAGGAAGTCCAGCGCCGCGCTGGCGGCGAACGCCTGCGTCTCGCTGCGTCCGCGCGCAGGCAGTCGCAGCGTGCGGGTGCGCGGCTGCCCGTCGGGGAGCACCGCAGCGACGCACACGGTGCCCACCTCGGCCGCGCCCTGGCGGGTGGGGCCGGCGACGCCGACCACCCCGAGTCCCACCTGGGCGTCGAGGCGCTCCTGCGCACCGGCCGCGAGGGCCGCGGCCACGTCCTCGCTGACCGGGCCGCGGCGCTC
>SKPY01000384.1 GCA_007119305.1 Nitriliruptorales bacterium | reverse complement strand
GCTCGCGGCGCGCCTCGACCAGCCGGTCGTCCGCGACGCCGGGCAGATCGCCGACGCCGTCCGGACGGCGACCGGCACCGGGGTGCCGCACGACCGCGTGGACGCGTTGCGCGCCACCGCGGCGGCGGGCTTCCGGCTCCTGCGGGTGCTGCTCGCCCGTGGTCGGTCCGACGAGGTGTTCGACGTCGAGGGCCTCGCACTGGAGCCGAGCGCATGGCGGTAGCCACCCGCCCGGCGGCCGTGAGTGCCGGACAGGACAGCGAGCGGCCGTCACGGCCGGCCTCGCACGGCCGCGTCGTGCTCGTACTCGTGCTCGGTGTCGCCTTCGTCACCCGGCTGCTCGCCACCCGGGCGCTGTGGCTGGACGAGACGACCACCATCGCCCAGGCCCGGCTGCCGTTCGGCGACATGATCGCGCAGCTGCAGACGTGGGACGTGCACCCGCCGCTCTACCACGTCGTCATGTGGGGCTGGACCCGCCTGTTCGGCAGCGGGGAGCTGGCCGTGCGCATGCCGTCGATCCTCGCGGGCGTCGCGACGGTCGCCGTGGTCTACCTGCTCGGACGTGACCTGTTCAGCCGCAGAGCCGGCCTCCTCGCCGCGACGGCCACGGCCGTCGCGCCCGTGCTGGTGTGGTACGGGCAAGAGGCGCGCATGTACAGCCTGGTCCTGCTGCTCGCGCTCGTCGCCGTCTGGGCCCAGAGCAGGATCGTGAACGGTGCCGCGGGACGGCACTGGGTGGTCTACACGGCCGCCTCGGTCCTGCTGCTGTGGACGCACTACTTCGCGGTGCTCTACGTCGCCGTCCAACAGCTCGCCTTCGCCCTCGTGTGGTGGCGCCGCCGGCACGAGCCGGACGGGCGGTCGTTCCTGCACCGCTGGGCGGCTGCGCTGGCGGGCCTGTCCGTGCTCGTCGCCCCGCTGTGGTTCGTGCTCTGGCCGCAGCTGCAGGCGTTCAGAGCACGCGAGGCCATGGGTGACGGCCACCTCGAACCGGCAGCGATCGAGTTCCAGGGCCCGCTCGACGCCTACGCCGTCGGCGCGAACTTCGTGTGGTCGTTGTGGGGCTTCCACCCCCTCGACGTCATGGTCTTGCTCGTCGCGCTCTGGCCCCTGTTGATGCTGGCTGGACTGGTCATGCTGGGCCGCGCCGGTGGGCCGTGGAACCGCTACCTCGGTCTGCTCGTGCTCGCTCCGCCCGTCGCCCTCTTCGTGCTCGGCCAGTACAACCGCTTCGTGTTCGAGGTGCGCTACTTCCTCATCAGCGTGCCGCTGGTGCTGCTGCTGATGTCGCACCACGTCGATGAGCTCCGCAC
The DNA here is from genome assembly GCA_007119305.1 of Nitriliruptorales bacterium. Lineage (GTDB taxonomy): Bacteria > Actinomycetota > Nitriliruptoria > Euzebyales > Egibacteraceae > SKPY01. The sequence goes on along the minus strand of SKPY01000384.1, from coordinate 2,246 downwards.
GCGCCTCGGACGCGTGGCTGCCGGGACGCTGCTCGTCCTGCCGATGCTGCTCGGGCTCGTGCACCAGCAGCTGTCGGAGAACAACCCCCGCGCCTACGACTTCGACGACGTCGTCGGGGAGATCGTGGAGCAGGCCGGGCCGGACGACGTGCTGGTCTTCGAGCCCTGGTACCTGGACGAGACCATCGCCTACTACGGCGACGGTATCGAAGCCGTGCCGCTGCAGGAGCTCGAGCGGATGCCCGACAGCGACGAGGCCCCGACCGTGTTCGTGGTCGGCAGCTTCCTCGAGCAGGAACGCCACGCGTCGGTGCACCGCTCGGCGGTCGAGACGCTTGCGGCCGAGCGCACGCTCGTGTGGCAGACCGAGACGCCCAACGTGGAGGCACGAGCGTTCCGATGACGACCACCGACCCACGACTCCACGCCCCGGACTGGGATCCCGCCGCGGGTGTCGACGGCATCCGCTGGCGCATCAACCTCCTCATCGTGGCCAACGTCGCGGCGGCCGTGTGGTACTTCGGCTGGCTGCTCCAGCCCGCACGCGTCGGGGTTCCGGTGCTGTTCGGGCTGCTCATCGCCGCGGAGCTGTACAACCTCGTCCAGGCCAGCGGCTTCTGGTGGACGAACCGGCACCAGCGCGTGCGCCGCTGGCTGCCGGCACCGCCGCACGCGAGCGTTGACGTGCTCGTGCCGACCTACGGCGAGCCCGTTGCCGTCGTCGAACCGACGATCGCGGCGGCCACCCGCCTGCGCGGCGCCGATGTGCGCGTGCACGTCCTCGACGACGGTGAGGACCCCGCCATCCGGGCCGCCGCCGAACGGCACGGTGCGCGCTGGGTCACCCGCACGCGCTCCGAGGGCGCCAAGGCGGGTGCCATCAACGACGCCCTGCCGGGGCTCACCGGCGACTTCGTCGTCGTCTTCGACAGCGATTTCATCGCCGATCCCGCGTTCCTCGAGGCCACGCTCGGGCACTTCCGCGACGGGCGCGTCGCCTACGTCCAGACGCCGCAGTACTACGCGAACACGGGTCGCGGCGGGGTCGCGGCCGCGTCGTGGGCTCAGCAGGCGCTGTTCTTCGGCGCCATCGCGCGCGGCAAGGATGGCCTGGGCGCGATGTTCTGCGCCGGCACGAACGTCGTGTTCCGGCGCTCCGCGCTCGTCGAACAGGGGGGGTTCCCGGAGAGCTCGCTCACCGAGGACTTCGAGCTGTCCATCGCGCTGCACGAGCGCGGCTGGCGCTCCGCCTACGTCTCGAAGGTGCTCGCACGGGGGCTCGGGCCCGAGGACATGGCCGCCTACGTCGGCCAGCAGCAGCGCTGGGCGCGCGGCTGCTTGTCGGCGATCCCGCGCGCCCTGCGCGCGCGGCTGCCGTGGCGGCTCAAGCTGCAGTACCTGCTGTCGTCGATGTTCTTCCTGTCGGGCTGGACCTACCTGGTCTACGTGCTGCTGCCCGTCATCGCGCTGCTCACAGGCGCGCTGCCCATCGACGCCGCGTCAGCGGACCAGTTCCTCATCCACTTCGCTCCGTACTGGGGACTCGCGCTGCTGCACGTCGCCATCGCGGGCAAGGGCGCCTACACGTTCCCGGCCTTCTCGCTGTGGGCAGCGAACTTCTGGGTCCATGTCGTCGCCACGGTGCTGACCGTGACCCGGCGCAAGGGCAGCTTCAAGGTGACCCCGAAGGAAGGCGCGTCGGGACGCCAACCGCGCGCCGTCTGGCCGGGCCTTGCGGTGGTCAGCCTGCTCGCCGGCGCCGCCGTGTACGGGCTCACGACCTCGTTCGGGCTGGCCACGGCCAACAACGCGGCGTTCGCCGTGCTCCATCTCGGCGTGGTGGTCAACGGCATCATGCCAGCGCTGCGCAGCGCCGGACCGGAGACGCTCGCCGAACCCGTCGCCGAGACGGAACGGACGGTCGCATGAGGCCTGCCACCACACCTCCGAAGCGGGTGCAGATGGTCCCGCGCGTACGGGCGTGCGCCGGTCTCGACGCCGCGCAGCTTGACACGGACCTGCCGGGCGGGTGCCCGTGAGGGTGGCCGCACGCGTGCGCGAGCGGGTCGGCGGCCTCTCAGCCGCCACTCGCGACACGACCCGCGAACAGCTGCTCGTCACCGCGGGCCAGCTCACCGCCGGGGTCGGCAACCTCGCGTTCTCGCTCGTGGCCGCCCGGCTGCTCGAGCCACGCGACTTCGCGCAGCTCACCGCGTTCCTGTCGCTGTACCTGCTCGTGCACCTGC
>SKPY01000337.1 GCA_007119305.1 Nitriliruptorales bacterium | reverse complement strand
TCTCCTCGAGCACCTCGCGCTCGACACCGGTCTCCACCTGCGGGAAGGGCTTGTCTCCCTGGCCGGCCTCGGCCGGCGCCTGCAGCCCGCTCGGCGGGGCCGAGCGCGTCTCCTTGAGCGCAGACTCCAGCTGCTGGCGGAACTCGTCCAGCGCCTCCTCGGCCTCCTCGATCGTGAGATCGCCGCGGTTCACGAGCTCCTCGGTGTAGAGCTTGCGGACGCTGCGGCGCTCCTCGATCTGCGAGTACATCTGCGGCTGCGTGTAGCTCGGGTCGTCGCCCTCGTTGTGGCCGTGACGGCGGTAGCAGAACAGGTCGACGACCACGTCCTTGCCGAAGGCCTGGCGGAACTCGAAGGCGAGGCGCATGACGCGCACGCAGGCCTCGGGATCGTCGCCGTTCACGTGCAGGATCGGGGCCTGCACCATCTTCGCGACGTCCGTGGCGTAGGTGCTGGAACGCGCCGCTTGCGCCCCCGTCGTGAACCCGAGCTGGTTGTTGATGATGAGGTGCACGGTCCCGCCCACGCGGTACCCCTTGAGCTGGCTCAGCGTGAAGCACTCGGCCACGACCCCCTGGCCAGCGAAGGCGGCGTCGCCGTGGATGAGCACCGGGAGCACAGGGGCCTCCCGGTCGAGCTCGTCCGAGGTGACTTCGAGGCGGTCCAGCTTCGCCCGGGTCATGCCCTGGACCACCGGGTCGACAGCCTCGAGGTGGCTCGGGTTGGAGGACAGCCGCACGGTGATCTCGTTGCCCTTCGGGGACGCGTGCACCCCGGTGGTGCCGAGGTGGTACTTCACGTCGCCCGAGCCCTGGATCGAGTCGGGGTCGATGTCGCCTTCGAACTCCCGGAAGATCTTCTCGTAGCTCTTGTGCAGGATGTTCGCGAGGACGTTGAGGCGGCCACGGTGGGCCATGCCCATGACGGCTTCGGCGATGCCGGCGTCGGCGGCGGCGTCGAAGAGCGCAGCGAGCATCGGGATGGCCGACTCGGCGCCTTCGAGACCGAAGCGCTTGTGGCCCAAATACTTCGTGTGCAGGAACTTCTCGAACGCCTCCGCGTGGTTCAGCCGGGACAGGATCCGGCGCTGGTCGTGGAGCTCGAGCTCGGGGCGCACCCCTTCCACCCGCTCCTGGATCCAGGCCTTCTCGTCGGGCTCCTGCGAGTGCATGTACTCGACGCCGATGGTGCGGCAGTACGCGTCGCGCAGCAGGCCGAGAAGGTCGCCGAGCGACAGCCGGGAGTGGCCTGCCAGTCCGCCCGTCGCGAACTCCCGGTCGAGGTCCCAGATCGTGAGGCCGTAGGTCGCCGGGTCGAGCTCGGCGTGCACCCGCTGGAAGCCGACGGCCAGCGGGTTCAGGTTCGCGATGAGGTGGCCACGGACGCGGTACTGGTTGATGATCTTCTGCACCGCGATCTGCTTGTCGGGAGCGGACGAGTGCCCGCTCACCCCGATCTGGGGGTTCTCGTCGACCCGCCAGCGCACCGGCTCGTAGGGGATCGCCAGGGAGTCGAAGACCTCGTCGTAGAAGCGGTGCTCTCCGAGCAGGAGCTCATGCACGACCTTCAGGAACAGCCCGCTCTCGGCGCCCTGGATCACGCGGTGGTCGTACGTGGAGGTGAGCGTCACGACCTTGCCGACGCCGATCTCGGCGAGCGTCCGCGGGTCGGTGGCCTGGTACTCGCTCGGGTAGTCGATGGCCCCGACGCCGACGATCACGCTCTGGCCGGACATGAGCCGTGGCACGCTCCCGACGGTGCCGACCGTGCCGGGGTTGGTCAGCGTCGCCGTCGCGCCCTCGAACAGCTCCGGATCGAGCTCGCCGGTGCGGACCCGCCGGACGGCCTCCTCGTAGGCGCCGAAGAAGCCGGCGAAGTCGAGCGTGTCGACGGCCTTCACGTTCGGCACGAGCAGCGTCCGCGAGCCGTCCTTGCGCTCGACGTCCATCGCCAGCCCGAGGTTGGTGTGCTCGGGGCGGATGACGTGCGGCTTGCCGTCGGCTTCGTGGTAGATCGCGGTCATCGCAGGGACCTGCCCCAGCGCCTGGACCACAGCCCAGCCGATGAGGTGCGTGAAGCTGACCTTGCCCCCTCGCGTGCGCCGCAGCTGGTTGTTGATGATCTTGCGGTTGACCTCGAGCAGCTTGGCCGGCGCGACCCGGATCGAGGTCGCGGTCGGCACCTGCAGGCTCGTGACCATGTTCTGCGCGATCGTGCGGTCCACCCCGCGCAGCGGCTTCCAGTCGCCCTCGACCTCGTCCGCCGACTTCTGCTTCTTCCGGGGCTGGTCCTCGGCGGGTGCCTTGGCCGGAGCGGCGGAGCCGTCGCCGCGAGCGGAGGGTCGCGCTGCGCGGGCCTCCGTCGGCGTGCTCGGCGCCGGCTGCGCCGCGGTTCCGCCCGCCCCCACAGAGGACGGCTTGTAGTCGGAGAAGAACTCCTTCCAGGACTCACCCACGGAATCGGGATCCGCCAGGTACTGCCGGTACATCTCGTCGACGACCCAGTAGTTCGTGCCGAACTTGGGTTCCCTGCGCTCCTCGTCGGCCATGGGCCGCCTCACCTGTTCCCGGGTCACGATCCTCAGTCCGCGCGGCTGTCCGCACGTGATGTGATGCTAGCCCTGTTGGGTGTCCGCCTACACCTGCCAGCGCGCCGGAGCCGCGACTGCTTGGCCGGCGCACGCCGGGTAGGCTCGCGGCCGATGGGCTCTGGCTCGAAGGACGGCACGACGGTCGGGGTGGGCCCGCACCCCCGGCCGTGGCCCGAGGACCCGCGCTACGACCCCGAGCTGCTGCGCACCGGCGACCGGCGCAACGTCGCCGACCGCTACCGCTACTGGAGCGTCGAGGCGATCCGCGCCGACCTCGATCTGCGCCGCCACCCCTTCCACGTCGCGATCGAGAACTGGCAGCATGACTTCAACATCGGGGCGGTGGTGCGCAACGCCAACGCTTTCCTCGCGGCGGCGGTCCACGTCGTCGGCAAGCGCCGCTGGAACCGGCGCGGCGCGATGATGACCGAGGTCTACCAGCACGTGCGCCATCACCCTGACGCCGCCGCGCTCGCCCGTTGGGCTGAGGGGGAGGGGCTGCCGATCGTTGGTATCGATAACCTGCCAGGGGCAGCCCCGATCGATGCTGCGCCGCTGCCCCGGGCGTGCGTGCTGCTGTTCGGCCAGGAAGGGCCTGGCCTGTCACCGCAGGCGCGGGCCAGCGTCGACGTTGTGCTGTCGATCCGCCAGTTCGGGTCGACGCGCTCGATCAACGCCGGGGCCGCGTCCGCCATCGCCATGCACGAGTGGATCCGCCGCCACGCGTGACGGGCGCACGTCGCTGCCTGCTCAGCGGTTGCCGCGGCCGCGGTCGCCGCCGCTCCCCCGGCCCCGCTCGTCGTGGCCAGGCGGGCCGCCGTGCGGCTGGTCTGCACGGCCGTCTCGACCGGGGGGGCCACCGTGCGGATGGTCGGCTTGCGGGTCCGGGTCGTCGACCGCGGGCTCCCCGTCGGCTGCTGCCGCCGGGTCGGGTTCCGCGTCCTCGCCGGCCTCCGCCGCGCCGTCGTCCCCGGC
>SKPY01000344.1 GCA_007119305.1 Nitriliruptorales bacterium | reverse complement strand
GGCCGCACCCTGCTCGCCTACGAGGTGCGCACCGCCACGACGAGCCCCGCCGCCCGGCGCGGCTTCCTGCGCTACTGGCGCGTCGTCCGCCCGTTCGTGCGCCACATCATGCGGGCGTCGCTGCGCACGCTGAAGACCGACGCCGAGGACGCCCAGCGCACGCTCCGGCAGCCGCGCGCCACCTGACGGGACCGCTGCCCGCCTCCGCAGCGTCAGCTGATGACGCCGACGCCGATCAGGATCGCCGCGAGCGTGAGCATCATGCCGGCGTTGGCGAGGAGCACGTTGCGGGTCTGGTCGCGCAGCCCTTCGTGGAAGCGATCGAGCTTGTCGTCGAAGCGCTCCATCTGGCGTGTGACCCGCTGCTCGAACTCGCTCATGCGCTGCTCGAGTCCGTCCATGCGCTGCTCGAGTCCGTCCATGCGCAGAACCACGTCACGCATGTCCTGCCGGGTGGCGGGCTCGGCCCCCGGCGGCGGCAATCGCTGGAGCACCTCCACACCCCGCTCCTGGCCGAAGAGCTCGGTCAACGTAGGGTACAGCGGATCGCGGGTCACTTCGTGCGAAACCATCGGCGCACCTCCTTCCCGGACAGCGTGCCAGCGCTGCGACGAAGCGACCAGGGGCCTGCACAGAAGCCTGTGGATTAGTCGGCACGCGCGGCCCAGATCCGGGGACACGTCTCGCGCACCTTCGAGCCGGTGGCCCCGGTGACCTCGGGGAGCGTCGGCGGGCTCAAGGTCGGGCGCGTTCGTGCCGATCATGACGGTGAGCAACCTCTGCGGGAGCTGCCCATGACCACGATCATCCTCATCGGGCTCGGGGCCTGCGCGCTCAGCGTGCTGTCCGCGACGGTCTACGCCCTCGGCAGTGCCACCGGCTACCGGCGCGGGATCGTGGACGGGCGGCGAGCCGACCCGCAGCGGTTGAGCCTGCACACCCTCATGCTCCACGACGCCCTCAGCGCCGTCCGGCGCAACTGACCCCTCGTCAACGGTGAGGTGGCGGCGGGCTGCTCGCCGACCAGCCACTGGCACGACCCCGTCAGGCTCGGCAGCCGGCGTTTGACGGGCGCGACCCCGCGGTCATGCCCCCCGCAGCCGAGGAAGATCCTCGCGGAAGGCTGCGAACACGTGGGCGTCATGCTGCTCGTCGCCGATGCGAAGCGCGCGCCGGCGGATCCCCTCATGGGTGAGGCCGAGACGCTCGGGCACACGCCGACTGCGGGTGTTGTGCACCGACATCACGACTTCGATGCGTTCCAAGGACAGCTCCTGCAGGCCATGATCGAGCACGAGCCGCGTGGCGCGGGTCGCGCGTCCCGCGCCCGTCGCGCCGGCCCGCAGCCAGTACCCGAGGTTCGCGGTGCGGTGGGTGACGTCGACCTGGTTGAGGCCACACAGGCCCTGAAGCCGAGCGCTCGGGTCAAAGATCGCGAAGGCGCGCTCGTTGCCCTGCTCCACCTCGTCCAGGAACCCGTTGGCGTGCTCCGGGCCGTAGTCAGCGGAGGCCCAGCGCAACCAGGGCCACAGCAGCTCGTGCGAGCTACGGACGGCCTCGACGAGCGCGTCTGCATCGGAGCGGACGGGACGGCGCAGCACCAGCACGCCATCGGTCAGGATGGGCCCCTGCCCCGTCGTCTCACCTGCCGGCATCCACGCCATCGTAGGGGCCGGGGGGCTGCACCGGTTCGCTGCCTATCCCCGGCGCAACCATGCGGGCCTGGCTTGGCCGTGCAGGGGATCTCGCTCGACGTCCTCACCGTGGCCGCTCGCGCGACGCTGCCGCATCTTCGTCGGCGCCGCCGACCCGAAGGAGCTCCACAGCACGTACAAGCAGTGCGTCGAGCGTCTGCCCTTCGTCTTCGAACCGGGCGGGTGACCACCGCCGGTGCGGGGAACGTGGCTGCGCGCCGCTCCCTGGGAGGCCCCGAGGGCCCGTAGCAGGCCTGTCAAGGGCGTGCTTGCCCGAGGGGTTGGCCCGCCCAGCTGGACTCGCGGAGCCCCTGGGCAACCAGATCGCGTGCAGGAAGGTCAGCCCGTACGCGGCTCGCGGCGCATCACCCACAGGCCGGGTAACCAGGACAGGTCCGCGATGTGGGCGACAGTCACGAAGCCGAACCGCTCGTAGATGGGCACGTTGACCGGGTCGGTGGTTTCGAGCCACGCCGCCGCGCCGTCCTGGTCGCACCGCTGCAGCTGCCGTTCCAGCAGCGACCGCGCGCTCCCCTGGCCGCGCTGCTCGGGCACCGTCGCCAGCAGGTCCAGCCGCCAGGTCAACCCGTGCGCGGCACATGCGACCGCTCGCCGGCGCCGCCGCGCCAAGGTGACCCAACCTGGTAGGTCGCGCACCAGCACGGAGATGATGCGAGGCACTGACCGGGCGATGGCAGGCGCGTGGACCAACAGCGCCAGCAGTGCCCGAACGGCTCCACGCAGCGACAGCTTGGGTACCCCAGGGGGCAACCACACCGCGACCGCTGCGAGCTCGCGGCCGACCACCGCGACATGCACCGTGCCGTAGCGCAGGGCCTCATGCAGCCGGCCTCGGATGCTCGTCTCCAGCCAGGGGCGCCGCATCGCCGCATCAGGCAGCAAGGCGACCTTGGCGGGCTCCTCGTCGAACCCCCGGACCAACGCCGCAGCCGCAGCAGCGGCCTGGGCCGGCCGCAGCACGCGCACCTCCACGACGGGCGTGCGCACGGCGCCGTCGGCGGGGGACTGGGCCGCCTGCCCGGTGGAAGGCGGGTACGGGCGTATGTTCGTTGAACGTTGCTGTTCGCTCAAGGCTTGACAGCCTCCCCGGTTGTCGAATGTAGGGTACAAGGTTGTTCAAGCAAAAGCCCGCCGAGCCTGCCACGGACCAGGAGGCCACCGCGGCCCGGAGGCGGCCGGCTGCGTCATGATGCTGCACGCCCCGCTGGCCGACGCCCAGGGTGCCCAGCGCATGTGGGAGGTGTCCGCCGACGTCAACGCGGCGGCGTTCGAGGCGCCAGGCTCCGCTTCATCGGCTTCGACGACGGCGACGTCTACTGCGGGCGGTGCGGAACGGCGACGCGGGATGCCTGCCGAGGCCTGGCAGCGCGTGCGGCAACGACGTCGTCGTCGTGTTCACCTTGCAGGCGGAGCGACAGGCGAACTGAGGGCCCTCCGGGGGTTGCAGCCTGCCGACGGGGCGGGGCGTCGCGCTGCGACGGTTCGCGGGTCATGTCGGGGGCCGTGCTCCGAGTCCTGGCCGGATGCCTCCCGCCACGTTGACGGGTCCCGTCAACGTTGACAGAACAATGCTGAGCACTGAACCTCTTGACAGCGTCGGTGCGGTTCGAGGACTTCTTGTGGGAGCTCGCGGACCTCAACGACGCCGGGCAGCCCGATCCCGTAGAGGTGGCCGAGATCGCGGAGCGCTACCAGCTGCCGCGCGTCGAGCCGGACTGGTGGCCCGACGTCCTCGCCCGCTACGGGCTCACCCCGCCTCCGGACGCCTGACCGCGCGGTCGGGTCTGCGCGACGTCAGCCCGACCCCCAGCACCGGCCTGCTCACGCGACGCAGCGATCAGTCGCGGCGTCCCGCTCAG
>SKPY01000445.1 GCA_007119305.1 Nitriliruptorales bacterium | reverse complement strand
TCCCACAGCTGGCCGGCGTTGCGGGTGGCGTCATACAGGTAGATCTCGTACCCGAGCTCGCCGGTGTAGCCCGTACGGCTGACCACCATCTCCAGCCCGTCGAGGGAGAAGCGGTCGTGCCGGTAGTAGCGCAGGTCGAGGATGCGCTCGCCGAACAACGCGACCATCACGTCGCGCGACTTCGGTCCCTGGACCTGCACCGGCGCGACGTCCGGCTCGTCGACGGCGACGTCGTAGCCGGCGAAGCTCGCCACGCCCTTCGCCCACAGCAGCACGTCGCCGTCGGCCACCGAGAGCCAGAAGTGGTTGTCATCGAGGCGCAGCAGCACCGGGTTGTTGAGGATGCCGCCGCGCTCGTCGGTGACCAGCACGAACTTGCACTGCCCGACCTCGCAGCGGGTGAGGTCCCGCGGGGTCAACAGGTTGGTGAAGGCGGCCGCATCGGGACCGGTGATCTCCACCTGCCGCTCGACGCCGACGTCCCACAGGGTGACGTCGTTGACGAGCTTCCAGTACTCGGCGATGGGGTCGTCGTAGTGGCGCGGGTGGTACATGCGGTTGCAGACGCTGTAGGACTGCACCCCGTGGCGGCGCGAGGCGTGGAAGAACGCCGACTTGCGGATGCGGGTGTACAGGTGGACTCGTGGGCTGTCGTACGGGATGTGCATGGTCTCGCCCCTTCGGCGCTGCCCGGCCATGCAGGCCGGGCTGTCGCGGTGCCAGCCTTCCTGCCACGGCGACGCTAGGGCCAGCGGTGCGCCCGAGGCGAGGGGCTGGCTGCACCGACTCTGCGCGGTGCGGTTGTGCTCGGTGCACAACGAGGACGTCAGCGGAACCGATCGTGGAGGCGGATCGCCTTCAGGGCGCAGTGCAGCTGCAGGCGCTCCAGCGGGGCGCGCAGGTCCACGCCGCAGCGCTCCTCGATCCGACGGAGGCGGTGCAGGAGCGTGTTGCGGTGCATGGGGAGGGCAGCGGCCGCCTCGGTCAGCCTGCCGCCGTGGTCGAGATAGGCCTCGAGGGTGTCGAGGAGATCGTGACCGCGGTCGGTGTCCTCGGCGGCGAGGCGCCGCAAGCTGGTGACATAGCGGTTGTCGGCGAGTGTCTCCCGGGGCAGCTGGTGCAGCCAGTGCAGCACGCCGAGATCCGAGAAGGTGATCACGCCCTCGTGCTGGCCGACCGCCTTGGCGACCTGGAGGGCTTCGCGGGCCTGCGCGTAGCTGTTCCGCAGGTGCACGGGCTGGTCGCCGCGCGGTCGGGCCAGGTCGCCGATGGCGACGAGGAGCCGGCGTCCCGGATGTCCGAGGTCCGCCACGATCTGCTCGGCGGCCGCCCGTCCCACCGCGTCATCCTGGGCCTCGAGGACCCACACGAGGCCCTCAGGGCGCCAGGCGGTGAACCCGCGCCGCCCCGAGGCACGCATCCAGGCGGTAAGCGTGCTGCCGAGCGCTCGTCCCCCGTCGGTCGGCAGGGTGGCCTGTACGAGCAGAACCTGGTGGGGCCGGTCGACGCGCACGCCGACGTGGTGGGCGTGCTCTGCGACGGTCTCGACGTCGGCGCGCTCGGCGAGGAGGTCCTCGAGCAGGTCACCCTGCAGGGCCTCGGCGGCGTCGCGACGGGCCTGCTCGGTCAGCTGGATCAGGGCCGCGACCGTGGCGCCGTGGCGGATGGCGGTGGCGTCGAGGTCGGTGAGCGGCTCGTCGCCGGCGATGATCCAGAGGTGGCCATGGATCTCGTCACCGACCACGATCGGCGCGACGATGCGCTCCATGGTCATGCCGAGCTCGGGGATCGGCGGCACCGGCTGTGGCGCCTTCGTCGCGAGCAGCTGGTCGTACAGCCCCTGGGCGATGAGCCGTTCGGCGACCTCAGGGCTGGTCTGTCCTCGGCGCACGCTGCGTTCACGCGCGGCGTCGACGGGCCCGCTGACGGCGGTCGCGAGCACCCGCATCGACATGTCCTCGATGGTGACCGAGCGCTGGAGCAGGAAGGCCAGCGCGGCGGCCAGCCGGTCCAAGCCCCCGCCGGCGAGGGCGACCGCGGTGAGCCGCTCGTGGATCGCCGCAGAGCGCTCGAGCAGTAAGTGCTGTCGTCGCGCGAGCTCGGTGTACACCGCCTCGATGAGGTCGATGAACAACACCTCGGCGGGCGCCTCGATCATCGGCAGGTTGAGCCGATCCGCGGTGGCCCGGGCCGCCGCGGGCGCTGCCGCGAACGTGTGACCGACTGACAGCACCACCGCGGAGATCCCGCGCTCGGCCAGCGTCGGCACGAGGGCGGCGAGGGCGTTGGGGTCGCCGCCGAGACCGGCCCCGCTCGTGAGCAGCAGGACGCCCTCCCGGCCCCAGGCGTAGTCGGCGTCGGGCAGGTCGACGACGTGCACCGAGCGCAGGGGGCGATCCAGTCCGCCGCCGCCCGCGACGAGGCGGCTGACGGCGAACGGCGGCAGCGCGAGCGCGTCGCCGACGGTGAGCGCGGGGCTCGTGGCGCGCCGGGTCATCACGGCACGGCTGCTCCGACCCTTGGCACGAGCGTCGCGGGGAGCCGCGACACGCTGCTCGCGTCGATGTCCGTTCGCCGGGCGCTCGCGTTCGTGCCGAGCCCGCCGCCGGCCTCCGTCAGCAGGTCGAGGAGCGTGACCGCGCGACCCACCGAGCTCGGCTGACGGGTGGCTGGTCGGCCGGTCTGCGCCATGCTACGGTCCTTCCCGTATAGGCACTGTCATCGCCTCGGCGCAACGATAGCTGCCGCCGACCGCCCGGGGGTCGCCGTGCTGCCGGACCACCGCCGCATCGTCGTCATCGGCGCCGGGATTCACGGGCTGTCCACAGCCTGGCGCGTCGCGTCGCTGCTCTCCGCCCGCGGCGAGGGGAGCGGCGCGGACGTCCTCGTCGTCGACAAGGCTGACATCGTCGGCGCGGGCGCGTCGGGCATCGCCTGCGGCGTCGTGCGCAACAACTACTTCCAGCCGGCGATGCGCCAGCTGATGGCGCACTCGATTGACGTGTGGGAATCCGACGCCGAGGCGTTCAGCTACCACCCGGTCGGCTACCTGCAGATCTCCCCCGAGGTCATGCGGGACGACGTCGCGGGCATCCACGCCGAGCAGCAGGCCATCGGCTACCCCTCGACCCTGATCGAAGGGGCGGGCTCGTCGACCGCCTACCTGCGGCGGATCTTCCCCGACTGGCGCGCCGAGGGCAGCACCAGCGTCCTGCACGAGCACCGGGGCGGCTACGCGAACAACCTCGCTTCGGTCCAGGGGCTGGCCGCCAAAGCGGCAGCGGCCGGGGTGCGCATCACGACCGGTGTGACCGTCACGGGGCTGCCCCGCGCGGGCGGGGTGGTGGCCGCGGTCGAGACCGACCGGGGGACCGTCGAGTGCGACCAGGTCGTCATCGCCGTCGGACCGTGGGTCCGCGATCTCTGGGCGCTGCTCGACCTGCCGGCCACCATTGCGCTCCGGGGGCCTGACGGCACCGAACGCCCCGCGCAGCCGATGTGGCGCTACTGGCTCGTGCAGGAGGGCACCCTCAAGGTCGAGCCCGATTTCCTGACCGACGCCGCGGGCGGGCTGCCGCCGGTGGTGCACGTCGACTCCGACGCCCCGCTGTACGACGAGGGGGACGGCTCGCTCGTCACTGACGAGCTGTGGGGTATCTACTACAAACCCGACACGAACTTCGGTGGCGTGCAGGGCGGGGCGACACCGAAGCCGGTGGACGAGCCCGCCGAGGCGGTCGCCGTCGACCCCTACGGCCCCGCCAGCCGCCGGTACATCGTCAGCGAGGACTTCGCCCGCCTGTGGACCTCCGGGTTAGCGCACTGCCAGGAGCGCTTCCAGGGGCTGCGCCACCGCTTCTCCACCGCCCCTTCGGGCGGCCTCGGCTGCTTCACGCCCGATAGCTTCCCGGTGTTCGACGCCTTCCACGACAACGCCTACGTCATCGCGGACTCCAACCACGGCTACAAGATGATCGGCGTCGGCGACCTCGTCGCGAAGGAGCTGCTCGGCGCGCCGCAGGCGCTGCTCGAGCCGTTCCGCTTCGATCGCTTCCGCTGCGGCCGGCTGCATCCCACGAGTCACTCGCCGTTCCCCTGGAGCTGACCCGTTGCAGAGTGCGCAGCCCCAGCCATGTCAGGCTGAGGGTCGCAGTGCGCGTCCGCGCTCGAACCCGCGTCACCGAAGCGCCCGCGGCCCGGCTTGGCCACCTGCTACCGTTGGTGGGCCGTGCCGCTGACCATCTCCCTCCTCGCCCTTGCCGACGGGGTCCACCTCGTGGCCATCGCGGCGCTGTGCTACCTGCTGGGCGGGCACGCGTCCTACGTCAAGGCCGGGGTGTTTCTGGCGGGTCTCATGGCCACGCACTTCGCGGGCGGACTGGTGCTGCTGGTCGGCTGGGGGTGGGTCGCCTGGTCACCCCCCGGCTGGTGGGCGGCGGTGGAGTGGGCCGTGGTTGCCACGCTCGTCGTGCTCGTGGTCGTGCGCATCCGGCGCGGGCTGTCGTGGAGCACGTTCCGCCCCCCGCGGACGCTCACCATCCCGGCGGTCTTCCTCGCCGGAGTCGGCGTCTCATTGGCCGACCTGGCCGTTGACCTGCCCTACCACATCGCGGCCGCGCGGATCGTCGATGCCGCGCCGACGCTGGCCGGGCAGCTCGGGTGGCTCGTCTACTACCACGCGCTCTACGCCATGCCCATGGTCGCTGCGGCCCTGGCCTACGTGGTCGCCGCGCGCCGCGTCACGGCGCTGTCAAGCGCTTCGTAGAGCCGTCCGCTGCACGCATGAGACGGGCCCCGGCGGGTGCCGGGGCCCGATGCGCGTCACGCGCCGGTCACGGCTTGGACATCATCGCCGTCTTGAGGACGTCCTCACCGGCAGCCTGCCGGTTGTCCACCGAGCCGGTCCACTGGCCCCAGGCGTCGGGGTCGATCACGTCGCCGTTCTTGCCGAGGTTGGCGAGGCGCTGCTGCTCCTCCTCAGTCAGGTTCTGCGTCGCGAGCGGCTCGAGGTGGCGGACGTCGTCCACGCTCATGCCGAGGCCCTCGGCGACGCCCTGGCCGTACGCGTCGTGGACCATGAAGAAGTGCCAGAGCATCCGCTCGACGACGTCGCGCTCGCACTGGCCGAGCAGGTCGACCATGTTCTTGATGAGGTCTTCGCGCTCCCACTGCAGCATCGTGCAGAAGCGGCCGCGCGCATGGGTGTAGTCGTTCGTGCGCTCGAGCGGCGCCCTCGTCAGCCGGCCGGTGATCTCGGGCTGGTCGTTCGGCTCCTCGCGCTGGGCCTCCTCGAGGCCGTTGTGGAGCGACGGCTCGAAGTTGATGTGTGGGTTCTGGCCCTCGGCCGTGTCGACGAAGTAGGTCATCTGCCCGTCACGCTGGTTCGTGGCGACCCCGGCGCTCTTCGCCTGGTTGACCGGCAGCTGCAGGTAGTTCGGGCCGACCCGGTACCGCTGGGTGTCGGAGTAGCTGAACGTGCGCCCGACGAGCATCTTGTCGTCGGAGAAGTCCAGGCCGTCGACGAGCACCCCGGTGCCCATCGCGATCTGCTCGTTCTCGGCGAAGAAGTTCTCGACGTTGCGGTTCAGCGTCATCACGCCGGCGTGGCGCAGCGGGAACTGGTCCTCGGGCCAGATCTTCGTGTCGTCGAGCGGGTCCCAGTCGAGCTCGGGGTGCTCGTGGTCCTCCATGATCTGCACGTAGAGGTCCCACTGCGGGTAGTCGCCACGTTCGATGGCGTTGAAGAGGTCCATCGTGGCGGAGCCGAGCTCTTGGGCCTGGACCTTCGCGGCCTCCTCCTCGGTGAGGCTGGCCACGCCCTGCCGCGGGTGCCAGTGGTACTTCACGAGCACGGTGTCGCCGTCGGCGTTCACCATCTTGTAGGTGTTGACGCCGAAGCCCTCCTGCTCCCGGTAGCTCGCCGGGATGCCGCGCGGGCTGAAGAGGAACGTGAGCATGTGCATGCTCTCGGGCGTCTGGCTCATGAAGTCGAAGATGCGGTTCGGCTCCTGGTGGAACGTCACCGGGTCCGGCTTCAGCGAGTGGATCACGTCGGGGAACTTGATCGCGTCGCGGATGAAGAAGACCGGCAGGTTGTTGCCGACGAGGTCCCAGTTGCCATCCTCGGTGTAGAACTTCACCGCGAACCCGCGCGGGTCACGGGCGACCTCGGACGAGTCCCGGCCGCCGATCACGGTCGAGAAGCGGATCGCGAGCGGGGTCTTCTTGCCGGCCTCCTGGAAGGGCTTGGCCCGGGTGTAGGTGGACGCCGGCTCATCGCCGATCTTTCCGGTCGTCTCGAACTCGCCGTAGCAGACGAAGCCGCGAGCGTGCACGACCCGCTCGGGGATGCGCTCGCGGTCGAAGTGGCTGATCTTCTCGAGGAACTGGTAGTTCTCGAGCGTCGCGGGCCCTCGTGAACCCACGGTGCGCTGCTGCTGGTTGTTCGTGATCGGGTGGCCCTGGCGGTTCGTCAACGTCCGCTTCTCGTCGTTCACCGGTGCTCCTTGTCGTCGCTCGAACAGTCCGTGCACATGCCCCAGAAGGTGACCTCCGCCTCATCGACGTGGTAGGCGCCGTTCGTGCTCGGCTCGAGGCACGGCGCCTCGCCGACGACGCAGTCCACATCCTCGACCCGGCCGCAGGCACGGCAGACGAGGTGGTGGTGGTTGTCGCCGACGCGAATCTCGAACAGGGCCGGGCTGCCGGCCGGCTGGATCCGGCGCACGAGCCCTGCCTCGGCGAGTGCGTGCAGCACGTCATAGGCCGCCTGGGTTGACAGGGCGCCGAGCCGCTCGCGCGCGAGCGCGGTCACGGTCCCGACATCATGGTGGCCGCGCTGCTCAGCGAGGACCCCGAGCACCGTGAGCCGTGGCGCGGTCACCCGCAGCCCGGCGTCGCGCAGCCGCTGAGCGGCCTGGGAAGTCATGCGGCCAGCCTCGCAGCAAAACTGGAACAATTCAAGTCTTTGTTTGCGCTGTGCGCTCTCGGCCGGCCACGCCAGCCCCGGACGGTCGGGGCGCCGCGCACCGAGCCAGCGGTACGCAGGGCCGTTCGGGCAGGCGGACCCGTCGAACCGGCGCCGCTGACGTGGTATGCAGGGAGGCACTCGCTTCGCACCCAACCGCACCCCGGAGCCATGACCGTCCTCGCCGATCGCTACGAGCTGCAGGAGCTGCTGGGCTCCGGCGGCATGGCCCGCGTCCACGCCGCCGTCGACCGGAGGCTGGGGCGGCGCGTGGCGGTCAAGGTCGTGCACGAGCACCTGCTCGGGGACGGGCGCTCCCGGCAGCGGCTGGTGCGTGAGGCCCGCTCGGCGGCTTCCTTCCACCATCCGAACAGCGTCGCGGTGTTCGACGTGGGGGAGCACGAGCGGCAGCCGTTCATCGTCATGGAGCTCATCGAGGGCGAGTCGCTCGCCGACCGCCTCGAGCGGGAGGGCCGGCTCAGCGCCACGGAAGCCGTGCGCATCGGCGTGGGTGTCCTCGCCGCGCTGGAGGCCGCGCACGAGCGCGGGCTGGTGCATCGCGACATCAAGCCCGCGAACGTGCTCCTGCCGCAGCGCGGGGGGGTGAAGCTGGCTGACTTCGGCATCGCCAAGGCCATGACGGAGACCGCCGGCGGGCTCACCGCCGTGGGCCACGTGATGGGCACGCCGAACTACCTGTCACCGGAACAGGCGGCGGGCCAGGCGGCCGTCCCGGCCAGCGACCTGTACGCGCTCGGGGTCGTCCTCTACGAGTGCCTGGCCGGGCAGCCACCGTTCACCGGCGAGAACCCGTTGGCCGTGGCCCTCGCCCACCAGCGCGAGCCGGTGCCGCCGCTGCGCCGCGCCGCGCCCGACGTCCCGGCGGAGCTGGCCGATCTCGTGGAGCGGGCGTTGGCCAAGGATCCCGGCGCGCGCTTCGCCGACGCCGCGACGATGCGGCGGGCGCTCGAGGGAGGCCTGGTGGACCCCGCCGCCGCTTCGACCGTCGCCCTCGGTGACGCGCCCGCGTACGCGGAGACGACCGTGCTCCCACCGGGCGACGAGCCCCGGGCTGAGCAGTATGCGGCCACCACCGTCCTGCCGGCGGACGACCCGCGCACCGGTGAGGAAGCAGCCGGCGAGCCGCCGCCCCCGCGCCGCCTCCGCGGTCGGCTGCTGCTGCTCATCCTCGTCCTGGCCCTGGCCGGCTGGCTGGCCGTGGGGCTGCTCGGCCCGGGGGTCGAGGAGCCACTCGAGGACGAGCCGGCTGACGAGCCCGTCGAGGAGCCGCCCGCCGAGGACGCGCCGGCCGAGCCGGCGCCCGAGGAGGAGGCCCCCGCCGAAGAGGTGCCGCCGCCAGACGACGACCCGCCGGACGACGACCCGCCGGACGACGACCCGCCGGGCGACGACCCGCCGGACGACGACCCTGCCTGACGGCAGCGCCGGCGCTGCCCTACCCGCCCGACCCGTTGGCTGCCTCGGGACGCCGGCGCGCCTACGGGCCTGGGACCAAGGTGAGGGTCCCCCAGGTTGCCGGTCGGCTCAGCCGGCGCTCGGGGGCGTTGGAGACCATGACCTCCTGCGCGGCCTCGCCGGGACGGTCGTTGTCATTGGCGTTCAAGGCGGCGCCCAGGGTCAGCCCGGGCTCGGGGACGACCTCGAGCAGGTCCCAGGGGATGGCCGCCTCGAGGGTGTATCCGCCGTCCGGGCCGAGCGGCTGCGCGGCGAGGTCGAACAGTTCCCCGTGACGCACGGTCTGGAAGTGCGTGCCGCCCCCGTGCAGGCCGCGCAGCAGCGCCGCGGAGGGCGGCAGGTCAGCGAAGTCGCCGGGCGACATGATGAGCTGGAAGTGGTGCTCGTTGAGCTGGTCGGCCAGGTCGTGAGGTGCGCCGTACGCGCTGTTCACGTGCAAGTCGACGCTGTCGCCTTGCCAGATCTGGTCTGCCGTCTGGGTCTGGACGTGGACGGCGTCTTCGACCTCGACCGCGACGTACAGGTGCTCGTCGTCCCAGCCGAGCCGCCACTCCACCCGGAAGCTGTCGTCCTCGGCCGACAGGCGGTCGCGATGCACCACGTGGGCTGACAGGTACGCGGCGGTGATCCCGTCCCAGTCGTACAGGTCGCCGTCGATGGTGGGCGGGGCGGCCAGCCGTTGCGCCTCGACGTCCGGCGTGTTCAGCACCTCGGGCTCGGATGCCGGCTCCTCGGGGGTCGGCTCCTCAGGTGTCGGATCCACGGGGGGCTCCGTCTCCGCGCCTGCCGCTGCCGCGGGCTCCTCGGCCACGGTCGCCGGGTCCGGGCCGACAACGAGGAACGCGGCCATGCCGACCAGGGCGAGCAGCACCGCGCCTCCGGCGGCCCACGCCCACACCGGCACCCCGCGGCGCGGCTGCTTCGGCTCGGGTGCGGGCTCGGGCTCGGGCGCGAGCGGCGCGCCGCACTGCTCACAGTACTGACGCCCCGGGGGGTTGGGCTCGTCGCAGGCCGGACAGGCGGGCCCCAGGGGGGTGGTGGGCGCGTCCGCCGGCTGAGGTGCGGGTTCCTCCTGCTCCCCCGGACGTCGGGTCATGGGCACGGCGGGCTCATCCGGTTCGGGTTCTTCGACCCAGGTGAGGTAGTAGCCGCAGTCGGGACAGAACTCCGTCGTCCCCCGCTCGACCTGGGTTCCGCACTGAGGGCAGGGACTCGTGGCCATCGCGGCCTCCTCGATCGCCTGTGGCGCGCAGGGTAGCGGATGGGGGTCGACCCCGTGGGGCCGCCTGGCTAGGATCCCCGCACGAAGGGGCCCCCATGGAACCGATCAAGGTCGCCGTGATCGACGAGCACGAGATCTTCCGCCGTGGCGTGGCGGCATGCCTGCGCGAGCAGGCGGACGTGGTGGTGGTGGACGACGGTGACCGGGGCGCCGCCGACGCCGATGTGGTGATCGCCTCCGAGGGGCACGCGGCGCGAAAGCGCTTCCCCTGCCCGGTGCTGGTGTGCGCCGTCAGTCCCGCAAGCAGGCCGCTGCCGCCGGGCCGCAACCGCGTGGCGGGGATCCTGCCGCGGGCGTCGCTGACGCCCGAGCAGCTGCTCGGGGCGACGCGCGCTGCCGCGGCGGGGTTGGAGGTCCAGGTGGCCGAGGACGACGAGCCACGGCGCGTCGACGGTCGCACCCTCGAGATCCTGCGGCTGCTCGCTGACGGGGCGGACACCCAGCAGATCTCCCAGCACCTGCACCGCTCGGCGCGCGCGGTGAAGGGCGACATCAGCCAGATCCAGCGCGAGCTCGCCGCCCGGAACCGGGCCGAGGCCGTCGCCAAGGCGATCCGACAAGGCCTGATCTGATCCACGCGTGACGGGCGGAGCGCGGGTAGGCCTGGCACGGCCGCTACCACACCTTCGGCCGAAGGGGGCCCCGGGGGCGCACGTTCGGGCACCACGGGCTGCCCTTTCGTGCAGGTGCGCTGACGAAGGTCTGAGCGGAGAGACATTCCGTGCGGAGCCCGCCTGGTGTCTAATGCCACGTATCGGGCACCAGACGCAAAACGCAGTCTGGGCGGGACCAGCTACCCCTGGAGGGGGTGGGAGGAGTGCGCGGCTCCAACGCGCCGAAGGTGTGGATCGACGACAACCACTCGATCTTCCGCCGCGGCCTGGCCGCCTGCCTGCATGCTGACGGCTTCGACGTCATCGGTGAGAGCGCTGGGTTCGCGCCGCCGCCGCGACGCTACGGGCTGGACGTGCTCGTCTTCGAGGCCGAGGGTCCAGGACTGGCCCGGGCGGTCGACACCGCGAAGGTGGCCGACGGGTCCATGCACCTGGTGGCGCTCCTGCGCGCCCCGACCGAGGAGCTGGTCTGCGATGCGGTCGAGGCGGGGGTGGCGGCGGTCCTGCTGCGCTCCGAGCTCAACCCTGCGACGCTCAGCGGCTGCCTGCGTTCGGTCGTGAGCGGCAACGCGACGCTGCCCTCCGGCATGCTCCCCCGACTGCTCGACCGGGCAGCCAACGGGGACCGGCACAGCGGCCGCGGGCTGCGGCCCCGCGAGGTCGACGTCCTGCGGCTGCTCGCAGAGGGTGAGAGCACGAAGGACATCGCCGACGAGCTGTGCTACTCGGAGCGGACCGTCAAGAACGTGATCCACGACGTGCTGGTCAAGATGAACTGCCGCAACCGCGCGCATGCGGTGGCGTTGGCCACACGTCAGGGGGTCATCTGAGTGGCCCCAGCGCTCACCCCGCAACCGTGGGTGGCCTACGCCGACGCGGCCCTGCAGCGGGAGGGGTTGCGCTGCCGCCTCGCAGACGGCCGCGCGCCGCGGGACTTCGCCGGCCTCTACGTGGACCACGCCGACGCCGAGCGGATCCTGACGACGCTGCCGGGGCTGGACGGGCCGACGCCGGATGAGGCGGGCCCCGCGCTCGCCACGGCTGAACCACGCCTGCGGGAGCTACGACGCGCCCTGCACGCAGCGGTGCACGACGAGACCGCGTTCGGGCGCCTCGCACGCAGCGCAGGGCTCGCCTGCGCGGAGGTCGAGGTGCTCGCCGTCCTCGCGGCGGTGGAGCTCAACGCCGAGCGCCAGCGCCTGGTCGCCTACATCCAGGACAGCGTGAACCTGCCGCGGTTGGCCCTGGGGACGCTCGACCGGCTGTTCCCGGAAGCGCACCCGGGGGTTCGCACGGTGGCCCCGGCGGCCCGGCTGCGCCGCAGCGCACTGGTCACGGTCGAGACCGAGGGTCCGTGGGCGACCCGCACAGTCTCCGTCGCCGCACGCGTGGCCTGGGCGCTGGTCGGTGATGGCTCGCCCGACCCCGACCTGCCGGCCGACACCACCGTGGTGGAGCCCCCCGGCGTCGACGCGGCCGGTGCGCGGCTGCTGCTCGTGCCGGGGGGCGATCGGCTGAGCCGCCGGCACGTGGCGGTGGCCGGCTGCGCCGGCCGGCGGTTCCTGGTGGCCCCGACGCCGGCCGCGCCGGCGGGCTGGTCCGCGCTGGTGCGTGAGGCCACCGTCGGAGGGCTCGGGGTGATCGTCGAGCTCGACGACAGCCTCCCGGCCGCGGGCAGGTCCACGATCGCCGCCGCCGACCACCTGGCGTGGGCGCTGTGCACTGCCCGCGAGCTGCCGCTGGCGCAGATTCCGCCTCGCCCGTGGTCCGAGCAGCGGGTCACCCCGGCGGCCATGCCCGGGCTGGTCGCCGAGCCTCACCCCTCGGATGCGCACGGGCACCGGCTCACCCCCACGCAGCGGGCGCTGGTCGACCAGGCCCGCGCCGGCGTCGGCGGGGACCTCGACGCGGCGGTGCGCCGGCTCGCCAGCGGGGAGCTCGACGAACTGGCGGTGCGCGTCCAGCCCCGGCGCAGCTGGGCAGACCTGGTGCTGCCCGACGACCAGACAGCGCAGCTGCGGGAGCTCGTGGCCCGCTACCGCCAGCGGGGCGTCGTCTACGGGTGTTGGGGCTTTCCGGCTGCCCCCTCGGCGGGCCTGGTGGCAGCGTTCGCGGGGCCCTCAGGGACCGGCAAGACCCTCGCCGCCGAGGTGGTCGCCGGCGCCCTCGGCCTCGACCTGTACAAGATCGACCTGTCCGCCGTGGTGAGCAAGTACATCGGCGAGACCGAGAAGAACCTCGAGCGCATCTTCAGCGCGGCAGCCGCCGGCAACGTGGTGCTGTTCTTCGACGAGGCTGATGCCTTGTTCGGCAAGCGCTCCGAGGTCGGCGACGCCCACGACCGCTATGCCAACATCGAGGTGTCCTACCTGCTGCAGCGGCTCGAGACGTACGACGGGGTGGTGGTCCTCGCCACGAACCTGCAAGGCAACATGGACCAGGCGTTCCTGCGCCGCATCGACAGCGCCGTGGAGTTCCCCCTGCCCGACGAGCAGCAGCGGCGGG
>SKPY01000169.1 GCA_007119305.1 Nitriliruptorales bacterium | reverse complement strand
GCGGCCCGCCTGGACCAGCGCGCGCACATCCGGGTGCCGCGCCACGCGGGCGCGGTCGTCGGGGACGGTGAGCACCGCGAGCAGCAGCCCCTCCGCGCCCGAGCGGCGGAGCGCCTGGAGCCCGGCGAACGCGTCCTCGCGCGACGGCTCGATCTCCGCGAGCCGATCCAGCAGCGCGTCCCAGCCCTCCACGTCGGGGGAGCGACGGTCGGCGTCGGTGGCGAGGCGCAGGCGGTAGCCGTGGTCCGCGAGGTGCCAGATGATGCTGGCCGCGGCGGAGACGCTCTTCTCGAACGTGGAGTGGGGTCCCGCGCCGCGATGCGCCAGGGCGCGCGTGTCGAGCAGCACGGTGGCCTCGGCCTGCCAGGGCAGCTCCTGCTGGCGGACCATGAGGGTCTGGCGCTTGGCGGTCGACGGCCAGTGGATCAACCGCAGGTCATCGCCCTGGACGTACTCGCGCATGGTGTGGAACTCGTCGCCGGTGTTGAACAGGCGCCGCTCGTCGCTCGCACCCGACCCGCGGTGGTGGCCGAGCGTGATGCCGGTGGGCAGCGGCTCGACCTCCGGGTAGACGACCACCTCGTCGGTCGTGCTGTAGCGGCGCGTCTGCTGGACGGTCCCGAAGGGCTCCTGGATGCGCAGACGCAGCGGACCCACGCGGTAGCGTCCGCGCTGCGTGCCGTGGATGGGGTAGGCCAGGCGCGTCGCCTCGCCGGGGCGGATGCCCGCGACCACGAAGCGCGGGCGGGCGCTCAGCGTGTGGTCGCAGTCGTCCTCGACGAGGAGCATGGGTGCGGGGTCCCAGCGCGCGTCGTTGCGCAGGTCGATCGTGACCTCGGCGGTCCCGCCGTGGGCGAGGCGGGGGGCGGACACCCCGCGACGCACCGCGATCGTGGTGGAGCCGAGGCGGACCGCGAGCGCCCCCGCGGCCACGAGGGCCGCGGACGCCACGGCCGCGACGTAGAGCTCGTTGATGCCGAGCAGCCGGCCGACCCCCCACAGCAGGGCCGCGCCAACCAGCAGGGCCATGCCGCGTGCGGTCACCATCAGCTTCCGGTGCTCCCGGCCGTCGCCGCCGCGCGCTCCGTTGCGGGGATCGGCACGTGCGCGAGCAGCTCGCGCAGCACGTCGGCGGGCGTGCGCTCTGCCATCTGCGCCTCGGGCGAGAGGATGAGGCGGTGCGCGAGCACGGGCTGGGCCAGCGCCTTCACGTCGTCGGGGATGACGTACTCGCGCCCGCTCACCCCCGCGAGCGAGCGGGCGGTGCGCAGCAGCGCGAGGGCCGCCCGCGGGCTCGCGCCGAGCTCGACGTCACGGTGCTCACGGGTGGCGCGGACCAGGTCGATGACGTAGCGGCGGAGCGCCGGGGCGGCGTGGATCTGCTTGCAGGTGTCGATGAGGTCGGCGAAGCTCTGCGCGTCGGACACCGGGTCCAGGGAGGCGAGGCGGTTGCCCTGGCCGTGGACCTCGAGCATCTCCAGCTCCGCCTCCGCCGACGGATAGCCGATGGACAGGCGCATGAGGAAGCGGTCGCGCTGGGCCTCCGGCAGGGGATAGGTGCCCTCGAGCTCGATGGGGTTCTGCGTCGCGATGACCATGAAGGGGGCGGCGAGCTCGTAGGTGCGGCCGTCGACCGTCACCGTGCGCTCTTCCATGGCCTCGAGCAGCGCGGACTGGGTCTTCGGGCCTGCGCGGTTGATCTCGTCGCCGAGGACGATGTTGGCGAACACCGCACCCGGCTTGAACTCGAACTCGCCGTGCTCCTGGCTGTACACCGACACGCCGGTGATGTCGCTGGGCAGCAGGTCGGGCGTGAACTGGATGCGGCGGACGGTGCAGGAGATCGAGCGTCCGATCGCCTTGGCCAGCAGCGTCTTGCCGACGCCCGGCACGTCCTCGAGCAGGAGGTGGCCTTCGGACAGCAGCGTGAGGAGGGACAAGCGCACGATCTCCGGCTTGCCCTCGACGACGGTGCCGATGTGGCGTTCAACCGCTGCGATCTGGTCGGCGAGTTGTGCGACGCTCGCCGTGCTCCGGCGCTTGCTGGCCACGTGGCCCCCTGGTGGGTTGGTCCGCACTGCCGAGTCTAGCGGCGTGCAGCCACACGGCAGCCGCGCCGCTTCGGCCCGAGCGCGCCAGCAGGCTACGATCTATGGGACGTATGACGGCAGACGAGTCGGCCCACCAAGCACCCGCGGACGTCGCTGCGACGCCGCGCGGCGCCCGGACCATGGCGCGCCTGCGGGCGGCCGCGCTGGAAGCCTTCGCAGAGCTCGGCTGGCAGGGCACCCGGGTCGAGGACATCGTCCAGCGTGCAGGCGTCAGCCACGGCACCTTCTACACCTACTACGAGAACAAGGCGGCGGTCCTCGACGCGCTCGTGCGCGACAGCCAGGCCGACTTCGCCCACCTGGCCAGCGATCGCTGGGAAGCCGACGACGTACGTGGGGCGCTCGAGCGGGTCATCGGGGGGTTCTTGGATCTCTACGCCCGCGACGCGATGCTCATGCGCACCTGGCTGCAGGCCGCGCGCGAGGAGAAGCGCTTCGGGGCGCTGTACCGGGAGGCCCGGGCGCTGTTCGTCGAGCGGGTCGCGAGCAACGTATCCGCGGTGGTCACCGCCTCGGGGCGCACGTCCGGCCCCCCGGCCCGGACGGTCGCCTCCACGCTCGTGTCGATGGTCGAGCACTTCGCCTACTGCTGGATGGTGCTCGGGGAGTCCCACGAGCGCGCTGACGCCATCGCAAGCCTCGTGCTCGTGTGGGGCGCGGCCCTGAACGCCCTGGCGGGCTTCGAGGTCGTCGAGCTCGAGTGATGCCCCGGCGCCGGGCGGGCGGCCGCCGGCGGGAAGGTGCCGGCGCGTTCGGTGTTACCCTGGCGCGGCGTAGCCGGTGGCCTACGTGGCGCAGGCACCGGCGGAGAGGTCGGCGTGGATGCATGCCCCCCAGCCGAGGGGGCGCGGCACGGGCCGCAGCCCCCACCCGAGCCGTGCGCGACGGCGGACGGTCTGCCGCTCCGCGCGTCTGACGGGCAGGCAGCGGGAGCGGCGTCCGACACCAACGGCGCGCCCCTCGCGAACGGCACCGGTCCGGTCAAGGCGCTCGTGCTGAACGCGAGCATGGACCCGCTGTGCGTCGTCCCGGCGCGCCGCGCGGTCGTGCTCGTGCTGGCGAGCAAGGCCGACGTGCTCCACGCCAACGGGCACCGCTTCCGCTCGGTGTCGTTCGACCTCGCCGCACCGAGCGTCGTACGACTACGTCGCTACGTGCACGTGCCCTACCGCCGCCGCGCCGCGCTCTCTCGGCGCGGTGTCTTCATTCGCGACGAGCATGCCTGCCAGTACTGCGGGCGCAGCGCGGAGAACGTGGACCACGTCGTGCCCCGCAGCCGCGGTGGCCCCCACGACTGGGAGAACGTCGTTGCCAGCTGCCGGCGCTGCAACAGCCGCAAGAAGGACCGCACCCCCGGCGAGGCGGGCATGGCCCTGCGCCGCCAGCCGTTCGCCCCGCGGCCGGCCTTCTGGCTGGTCGTCGCCGTGGGCCAGGTCGAGCCCGACTGGCACCCCTACCTCGGCGACGTG
>SKPY01000248.1 GCA_007119305.1 Nitriliruptorales bacterium | reverse complement strand
GACCACGAACTGCGCGCCGGCCGGGTCGGCGACCACCGCGATCCGCGCGCCGCCGGGGATGTCCATCGGGGCCACGCGCACGACGCCACCCGCCGCCGTGACGCGGGCGAGGTTGAGCTTGATGTCGTCCACGCCGATGTACACCGACCATGCCGGGTGCGGCTCGGCCTCGCCGGGGCCGGGAGCCATGAGCCCGGCGGTGTCGCGCTCCGCGACCGCCGCGACGTGGTAGCGGCCCATGTCCGTCTCGGCCGTCGTCAGCGTCCAGCCGAGCAGGTCGGCGTAGAAACCCCGCGCCGCCTCGACGCCTGGCGTCGTGAGGTCCACCCACACGACGGTGCCGCTGTCCCTTGGGCGCATGGCAACTCCTCCCAGCCTCGGGCAGCCCAGCCCTACCGACTGCGCTGGGCTTCACGCTGCGCCCCCACCGCTCGGCTGTCCAGGGCCGAACGGCCCGGCCCGCTCCTACCCACCCCCGGCGGCGCCACCGCCCCCTACCGCCGGCGCCGCTCACCCGCCCACGGCGGCGAGCTGGGCACGATCGGCCGGACCCCCTGCGCCAGACGCTGCCGGCGGACGGCGAGGATCCGCCGGCGCGTGCCCTCGGGATCGCGCAGCATCGCGCTCGTGACCCACACGCTCTGGATCGCCAAGCTCGGCGAGCGCCAGGTTCCGGTCGGCGTCCTCGTGGCGCCTGCGGGCGTGGTGGCCGCCGTCGTACTCGAGGTCCAGCGCGGCGTCCAGGTAGGCGAAGTCCAGCCGGTAGTAGCGCCCGCGCCAGCACACCCACACCTGCGGCTGCGGCAGCGGGTCGCCCGGGCGGAAGATGCCGAGCAGGTCCCGCTCGCCCTCGCTCTCCATCTGCAGCGCCCCGCTGCGCACGAGCGGGCGCATCTGCGGGGCGCCGTGGACGTTGCCGAGCGCATCCAGCCGCTCGGCGACCAGGCCGGCGTCGGTCAGGCCCTTGCGCTTGGCGTCGTCGTAGCCGGCCCGTACGCGGGCCCGGTGGTAGGTCGCGGCGGCGCCGATGAGGCCGCGCGTCACCGTCACGGCCGGCAGGCCCGCGATCCAGTCCCAGTCCGCAGGCGGCAGCGGCGTGCGCACGACCGGGAACTCCACGCGGGCCCGGCGGTCTGCCGGCACGGCGATGTGGTCGCCGCGCACGTGCGTGAAGCCTTCGATGCCGTGCAGCCCGAGCAGCAGCCCGCCCGCCAGACGTGCCCCGGGGCCGGCGCGGTTGAGCCGGAGCCGCAGCGCCTGCTCCCTGGTGCGCCCGCTGCCGGGCATGCGCAGCTCCCCCCGTCCTGCCTCTTCGAGCAGCCCGTAGGCCACCCAGCGCCGGATGGTCGCCCGCGCGTAGCCGGCGGCCACCAGATCACGCACGGACAACGTGCTGTGGCCGTGCTCGGCCATGAGCAGGACACGATCGGGTAGTGCGGCCACGCGCCGATGCTCGCACCGGCGGCGCCGACGGCGGGTGCGCTGTGCGCGCAGCTTGTGGACGACCCTCGAAACGCTCGGACAATTCGTAACACCCGGGTGTTACGAATTGTCCGCGCGCGGCCGGAGTCCGGCGCAGAGCGGGCCCGCGGGCGGGGGTGGAGTGGAACCGACTCGCCGGCGCTACCAGCCGCGGCTGGCGAGGCGCTCGGAGGCCGGGAGGTCGGCGACGTTGAGGCCGACCATGGCCTCACCGAGATCGCGGCTGACCTTGGCGAGCACGTCGGCGTCGCTGTAGTAGGTCGTGGCCTCGACGATCGCGCGGGCGCGCTTGGCCGGATCGCCCGACTTGAAGATGCCCGAGCCGACGAACACCCCGTCGGAGCCGAGCTGCATCATCATCGCCGCGTCGGCCGGGGTGGCGACGCCGCCGGCGGTGAACAGCACGACCGGCAGGCGCCCGCTCTCGGCGACTTCGGCGACGAGGTCGTAGGGGGCCGCGAGCTCCTTCGCCGCGGCGTAGCGCTCGTCGGGCGACAGCGAGGCCAGCCGGCGGATCTCCCCGGTGATCGCCCGGATGTGGCGGACCGCCTCGACGACGTTGCCGGTGCCGGCCTCGCCCTTGGAGCGGATCATCGCCGCGCCCTCGCCGATGCGCCGCAGCGCCTCGCCGAGGTTCGTGGCGCCGCACACGAACGGCACGGTGAAGGCGTGCTTGTCGATGTGGTGGGCCTCGTCGGCGGGGGTGAGCACCTCGGACTCGTCGACGTAGTCGACCGCGAGGGACTGGAGGATCTGCGCCTCGACGAAGTGGCCGATGCGGACCTTGGCCATGACGGGGATCGAGACGGCGGCCATGATCGCCTCGATCATGTCCGGGGCGCTCATGCGCGCGACGCCGCCTTCGACGCGGATGTCGGCGGGCACGCGCTCGAGCGCCATCACCGCGACGGCGCCCGCCTCCTCGGCGATCTTGGCCTGGTCGGGCGTGACGACGTCCATGATGACGCCGCCCTTGAGCATGTCGGCGAGCCCCCGCTTCACACGGGCTGTGCCGATCACCGCACCGTTGTCAGTCACTGCGCTGTCACCTCGGATCGCGCTCAATGGGGCCATGCGTCGTCCCCAACGCAAAGCCTAGCGTGAACGCGCTGGGGCCGGTCAGGCCCCGGGGCGGTCGATGTCGAGGCTGCCGTTGGTGGGCAGGAGCTCCATCCAGGTCTGCCCCGGCTGCATCGGGAACGGGTCGCCGTCAGGGGTGAGGACCTCGATGTGCTCCTCGCGGCTCGGCTTGCGCCAGGTGGCCTCGAACGACTGCCCGTTGCGGAAGACGGTGGCCTCGCCCTCGCCGATCGGCTCGACGGGCCGGGGGGTGTAGCCGGTCGGCGGCATGCGCACGACCACGACGGTCTCCGCGCCGAGGCGCTCGCCGTCGGCGCTCACGTGCGCGGCGCCGTCCTGCAGCCGCAGCCAGCGTTCGCTGTCGGCGTCCCACTCCCAGCCGGAGGTCGCCGCGCGCGGGTACACCGCGCGGAACGCGGTGGCGTCCGTGCCGCCGCCGGGGGTCTCCGCGTCGAACTCCCACAGCGGCTCGGGGGCGGGCAGATCCTGCGCAGCGTCGGTCGCCCACAGGTCGGTGGCGGTGGCGTAGAGGTTGTGGGGGGCGCGCCGGCTGCGGTCACGGAACCAGCCGCCGCCCTGGCCCTCCTCGAAGATCACCGGCAGCACCCCGCGCAGCTCGGCCATGACCGGCCCGGCCCCGCCGGAGATCGCGAACACGGCGTTGAACGGCGGCACGAGGTCGGCCTCGAGGAAGCGCCCGGAGCGCACCGGCCCCACCGTGCCCGGGTCGCGGGACTGGAAGAACGCGACGAAGCGGGTGGCGCCCTCGACGAGCTGGACCATGACGAGGTCGGCGTCCGGGAGCCCGGTCTGGGGCCGCGCCGGCGCGAGGTTGTCGACCTTGACCGCGAGCACCGGCCGCTCCAGCGTCGCGGGGTCGTCCACCTCGAGCCCGGTGAGGGGCGCCACTTCCGGCTCCGGGGTGGGCGTGGGGGTCGGCGTCGGCGTCGGGGTGGGCGTCGGCTCCGGCGTGGGGGTCGGCGTCGGGGTGGGGGTCGGGGTTGGCGCCGGCTCAGCGT
>SKPY01000085.1 GCA_007119305.1 Nitriliruptorales bacterium | reverse complement strand
TCGCGCACCCGGCATCCGCACGTCGGCGCCGCGCTCGGCCGGCGCGCGTGAGGGCAGGGTGACCACGAAGCGCGCGCCGCCGCTCGGCGGCTCCTCGATGTGGACGCCGCCGCCGTGCAGCTCGGCGAGCTTGCTCACCAGCGCGAGCCCGATGCCGGTGCCCGGGGAGGCGGAGCTGCGAG
Organism: Nitriliruptorales bacterium; assembly: GCA_007119305.1. GTDB lineage: Bacteria > Actinomycetota > Nitriliruptoria > Euzebyales > Egibacteraceae > SKPY01. Next base: position 3,402 of record SKPY01000085.1, on the reverse strand, counting down.
CGCTGGGCCCTTGCGCGAAGGGCTCGAACACGCGCCCGCGCAGCTCGGGGGGCACCCCGGGCCCGTCGTCCTCGACGCTGATGACCGCGCACCGCTCGTCGCCGCTCACCGTGATCCGGATGTCGGTGCCGGGCGGGGTGTGCTTGCCGGCGTTGCGGACGAGGTTGTCGACGATGCGCTCCACCTTGGCGGCGTCGAGGTCGGCCACCACCTCCTCGCCCGTGACCGTCACCGGGTGGGTGTCCTCCTCCATGGCCTCCACGACGCGGTGCACCAGCGACACCACCCCCGTGGGCGCACGCTCGGGCGCGATGATCCCGCGCGAGAGCCGGTCGACGTCGAGGAGGTCCTCCAGCAGCCGCTCGAGCCGCGACGCCTGCCGGTGGATGGCCTCGAGCAGCGCTTCCACCTTCTCGTCCGCGAGCTCCTCTCGGCGCCGCAGCGTCAGCGAGGCTCCGAGCACCGCGGTCAGCGGGGTGCGCAGCTCATGGGAGACCGCCCGCAGGAACATCGACTTCATCTCGTCGAGCGCCCGCAGGTCCTCCGCGGCGGTCTCCTGCTGCTGCAGGGCCCGGCGCAGGGCGATCTCCTCGTTCCACTGACGCGTCACGTCGCGCGCCACCCCCTGGACCACGCGGGGACGGCCGTCCTCCCGCTCGAGCACGATCTCGTGGGCCTCGACCCAGGTCACCTGCTGGTCGGTCTCGCGCACCACCCGGAACCGCATCGGCACATCGAGCACCCCGTCGTCGCCGCCGGCGCGAAACAGCTGTGCGCGGTCCTGGGGATGCACGCGGCCGAAGACCGCCTCGGGGTCGCGCGTCGCCTCGTCGGCCGACAGCCCGAGCAGCTCCTGCGCGGCGGGGTTGAGGTAGCGCCAGCGCAGCACCGGCCACATCTCGAGCACGTAGATGGCGTCGCTGCTCTCCTCGGCGAGCACCCGGAAGCGCTGCTCGCTGGCGACCCGCTCACGCGCCAGCGTCCGATCACCGTCCAGGCGCCGCAGCACCTTGGCCAGCCGGGGCGCGGACTCGGTGAGCCGCCGCCGCTCGGCCGCGGACGCCAGCGCCGCCGCCGTCTGCGGCACCGCGCCCGGCGGGAGCGTCTCCGCCCACAGGCCCCCGCCGGCCACGGGTGCGACGCGCTCGAGCCGCTGCAGGGCCCGCTCCACCCCCCGGTCGACCTCCGCGAGCTCGGTGGCGCCGACCAGCTCCTCCGCGGCCTCGGTGAGCACCGCGTCCCACCGGGCCACCAGATCGTGGCTGGCCATGGCCTCGCCGACGAGCCGGATCACCAGCACGATCGCCGACAGGCCCACCACGACGACCACCACACCCGGCTCGAGGATCCCGCCGGCCCCGTCGAAGAGATGGATCAGCAGCACGTAGGCGAGCAGGATCCCGGCCGTCCCGCGCATCACGGACCGCCGCTCGCCGTACATCGTCCGCATCTGGCTGACGCCGACCAGCAGGGCGATCACCGAGTTGGGGTAGCCCAGCCCCCAGCCGGCGCCGGCGATCGCCACCACCAGCAGCGCGTCGAGGAGCAGGTGCGGCCGCCCTCGGCGATGCAGGGTCACCGCCCAGCCCAGCGTGGCGAGCAGCGCCCCCGCCGCCACCGTGCGATGCGGCCACAGTGCCGTGTCCGCGTCGAACCACTCGACGAGCTGCACCACGAGCACGAGCACGACCAGCAGCAGGAAGAGGTCCCGGACGCGCGGCAGCAGGGCCTGGCGGTCCGTTTCCGCTCCCATCAGAGCGCTCCTCGAGGCTGCGCTGCACCGGCCCCCGGGCCGAGCCGACCGCGATCAGTATCGGCCCATGACCCGGACGGTGCTTCGCGCAGGTTTCAGAACCCCCCGATCGGGCCATCCTCGCGGCCGATCGGCCGGCTTCGATCTCAGCCTCGGGGGTCTCGATCCACGAAGGGCGGGCGCACCACCTCGAAGGGCTCCGGGCGGCCGCGCACGTCCACAGCCACCTGCGCCCCGGGCTCCACTGCGGCGTCCAACAGCGCGAGGCCGATGCCGACCTCGAGCGTCGGGGAGAACGACCCGGAGGTGACCCGGCCCACCTCGCGGTCCTCGTGCAGGACCCGCATGTCGGCCCGGGGTGCGCGCCGCGTGGCCCCGCGCAGGCCCCAGAGCCGACGCGCGGGGCCCCGTTGCCGCGCCGCCGTGAGCGCCTCGGCACCCGGGGGGCTGCCGGCACGCTCCAGGCGCACCGCCCAGCCCAGCCGGGCCTCGAACGGCAGGACGTCGACGCTGAGGTCGCTGCCGTGCAGCGGATAGCCCATCTCCAGGCGCAGCGTGTCGCGGGCGCCCAGCCCGCAGGGGCTCGCCCCGGCGTCGAGCACGGCCTCCCACAACGGGCCCGCCAGTGACGCCGGGATCACGAGCTCGACGCCGGGCTCCCCGGTGTAGCCGGTGCGCGAGACCACGAGCTCCTGCCCGTCGCGCACCTGCGTGGCCACCTGGGTGAACTCGAGGTGCGACGCGTCGACGCCCACCTCCGCGGCGACCGTCAGCGCACGGGGCCCCTGCACTGCCAGGACCGCCCAGGCGCGCGACTCGTCGCGGACCTCGGCCCGTCGTCCGTCGGCAGCCCGTCGCAGGGCCGCGACCACGGCGGCGGTGTTGGCCGCGTTGGGCATCGCCAGGTGACGCTCACCGCTCAGCCGCGTGACGATGAGGTCGTCGACGATGCCGCCGTCGTCGTCACAGCAGAGCGTGTACTGCGATGCGCCGTCCTCCAGCCGCCACGGGTCGTTGGTGAAGGTGTCCGCGAGCACGGCGGCCGCGTCCTCGCCGGTCACCCACACGGTGCCGAGATGGGAGACGTCGAAGGCGCCCACGTCGCTGCGCACCGCGGCGTGCTCGGCCAGCGTCCCCTCGAACTGCAGGGGCAGGCGCCAGCCCGCGAAGGGGGCCAGCCGGGCACCGCGGGCCTCGTGGTGGGCGACGAGCGGGGTGTCGATGAGGTCAGGCACGTGCGGCTCCCGTGGTCGTGCAGCGCGGCGGGCAACGCTACTGGCGAGCGCGCACACCCGGGCAGCCGGCCTGGTTCGGTGTCCCGCGCCTGGTCGTCCGGGCCCGGATGACCACTGCGGTGCGCGCACCCCGTCCGCTAGGTTCGCGCTCGACCGCGCGGCGGCCGCCCACGGCGGGCCTGACGCCACTACACGGGCGCACGGCCCCGTGGTCGCCCCAAGACCAGGACCAGCCAGCGGAGTCGAGTCCCAGGGACTCCGTCCGACCCAGGAGGCGAAGCGACGTGGCTACGGAGGTCGAGCTGCCCCAGCTCGGGGAGTCCGTCACCGAGGGCATCATCACCGCCTGGCTCGTCGAGGTCGGCGACGAGGTCGAGGTCGACCAGCCCATCGCCGAGATCTCCACCGACAAGG
>SKPY01000292.1 GCA_007119305.1 Nitriliruptorales bacterium | reverse complement strand
CGTCGACCTGCCCCCGGCGGGCATGGCGATCCTCGCGTAGCGACGTCGCTCACTCCGGGTCGCCGTGAGGCCAACGTCCCGGCGCCACCCGCCGTTCGGCCCTAGGCGGCCCTGCCACCCGGTTCCTACGGTGAGCGTCTAGCGCGGCGGAAGGCACCCGCATGACCCTCGCCATGGATTTCGTGTACGCGGCCCCGACGTCCCTCGAGGCGGCGCTCGAGACGCTGGCCGCAGGCGACGGCCGCGTCGCCCTCCTGGCCGGCGGCACCGACCTGGTCCCGTGGCTGCGGGACGGGCTGGCCGCCCCGGACCTCGTCGTCGACCTCAAGCGGATCCCCGGGCTGGCCCGGATCGAGGACGTCGAGGGGGCGCTGCGCATCGGCTGCCTGGCCACCTTCACCGACCTGCTTGGGTCCCCGCTGGTCCGGGACCGGGTCCCGCTGCTCGCGGAGATGGCGGGCATGGTCGCGTCGGTCGGGATCCGCAACCGGGCGACGCTGGTCGGCAACATCTGCGCGGCGGTGCCCTGCTGCGACGCCGGACCGGCGCTGCTGGCCCTCGGCGCGCAGGTCCACGTCGCCGGCGCCGGCGCCGGCCGCACGCTGCCCATCGACGCCTGGTTCGAGGGGCCGCGCCAGACCACGATCCGGCCTGGCGAGCTCGTGACCCACGTCACCGTGCCGTTCCCCTGCCCCGGGCACGGGGCGGCCTACGCCCGACTCTCCCGCACCCGCGGTGAGGACCTCGCCCAGGCCAGCGTCGCCGTCCTCTGCGAGCCCGACCGGCGCTATCGGGTGGCGTTCGGGGCGGTCGCGCCGACCCCCGTCCGGGCCGAGCGCATCGAGGCGCTCCTGGGCGGGCGCGACCTCGTCCCCGACGTCGTCGAGGAGGCCGTCGCCCTCGTCGCCGACGAGGTGCGACCCATCACCGACGTGCGCGCCACGGCGCGCTACCGGCTGCGGATGTGCGAGGTCATGCTCCGCCGGGCCCTGGCCGCCGCGGCCGCGCGCGCGGACGGGGACGGGCCCGCCTACGGCACGCCGCTGATGTGAGGGAGAGGAGAGGCCGGTGCGTCACGCGATCACGCTCAAGGTAAACGGCGAGGCATGGCCGTTGGAGGTCGAGCCCACCGACGTGCTCCTCGAGGTGCTGCGCACCCGGGTCGGGACCAAGAGCCCCAAGGCGGGCTGCGAGCGGGGTGACTGCGGCAGCTGCACGGTGCTGCTCGACGGTCGGACCGTGCGCAGCTGCCTCGTCCTCGCCGTCGAGGTCGACGGGCAGGAGGTCGTCACCGTCGAGGGCGTCGGGGTCGAGGGGCTGACCGGCCTGCAGGAGCGGCTGCTCGAGCTCAGCGCGTTCCAGTGCGGCTACTGCGCTCCCGGCGTCATCCTGACCGCCGCGGAGCTGCTGGAGCACAACCCCGCCCCGGACCGCCGCGACGTGCAGGTGGCCCTGTCCGGCAACCTGTGCCGGTGCACGGGCTACGTCCCCATCATCGACGCGGTGCTCGCGGCCGTCGACGCCGCGAGGACCCCCGCGACGGAGGAGGTGTGACCATGGGCGCGTTCACCTTCGTCGGACAGTCCCCGCCCCGGATCGACGGGCTGGACAAGGTCACCGGCGCCGCCCGGTTCGTCGACGACCTCGACTTCGGGCCCGACCTGCTCCACGCCGAGATCGTCGCCAGCCCGCACGCCCACGCCCGCATCCTGTCGATCGACGCCTACCAGGCGGAGCAGGTGCCGGGGGTGGTGCGGGTCGTCACCGGCAAGGAGCTTCCGTTCACCTTCGGCCTGTACATGAAGGACCGCCACGTCTTCGCGCAGGACCGTGTGCGGTTCGTCGGTGAGCAGGTCGCAGCCGTCGTCGCGCGCACCCCGAAGGCGGCCAAACGGGCCGCCGAGCTCGTGGAGGTCGCGTACGAACCGCTGCCGGCCGTCCTCGACCCGCTCGCGTCGTTGGACGACGACGCGGTGCGCATCCACCCCGACCTGGGCGACTACCCCCACGTGCCCTGGTTCTTCCCGCAGGCCGGCACCAACGTTGCCCACTGGCGCAAGCTGCGCAAGGGCGACGTGGAGGCCGGGTTCGAGGCCGCCGACGTCGTGCTGGAGGACACCTACACGGTGCCGCGGTACGCGCACGCCGCCATCGAGCCTCACGCCGTGGTGGCCCAGATGAGCCCCGCCGGCCGCCTGACCGTGTGGAGCGCGTCGCAGTCGCCCTACACCCAGCGCAACCTGTTCGCCGAAGCGCTGGGCATTCCCCACCAGAACGTCCGCGTGATCACGCCGTACGTCGGCGGCGGCTTCGGCGGCAAGGCGGGCGTCACGATGGAGATCATGGGCGCCGCGCTGGCCACCATGGTCAAGGGCCATCCCGTGAAGGTGCGTTGGAGCCGCGAGCAGGAGTTCACCAACACCTACCAGCGCCAGGGGCTGGTGGCGCACCTGAAGGTGGGGGCACGCCGCGACGGGACGCTCACCGCGCTGGCGCACACCATGCACTGGGACGCCGGCGCCTACGTCGAATACGGCGCGAACGTGGTCAACGCCGCCGGCCTGTCGGCCACCGGGCCCTACCGGATCGACAACGTCCAGCTCGACTCCTTGTGCATCTACACCAACCTGCCGCCCGGCGGTCCGTATCGCGGGTTCGGCTACTCCGAGTTCCACTTCGGCCTCGAGTCGCACATGACCCGGCTCGCACACGAGCTCGGGCTGGACCCCGTCGAGCTGCGGCGCCGCAACGCGATCGCCGCTGGCGACGAGCTCCCCTACGGCGCCCCCATGAACGCATCCGGCATGGCCGAGGCGATCGACCGGGCGGCTGCGGCCATCGACTGGGGCGTGGCCGAGACCGCGCCGGCGCCGCACGTGCGCGTCGGCAAGGGCTTCGCGCTGTTCTGGAAGGCGCCGGCGATGCCGCCCAACGCCGGCTCCGCGGCCTTCCTGAAGTTCAACGAGGACGCGTCGATCAACATCAGCGTCTCCGGGATGGAGATCGGCCAGGGCTACCTCACCGCCATGGCGCAGATCGCGGCCGAGGTCCTGTCGGTGCCGCCCGCAAAGATCCGGGTGGAGACCCCCGACACCGACCGCAACGCCTACGAGTGGCAGACCGTGGCCAGCCACGTCACCTGGGGCTGCGGCAACGCCGTCCTGGCCGCCGCCACGCAGGCCCGCGCTCAGATCCTGCGGACCGTGCACCGCGTCCACGGCTTCCCCGAGGCCAGCCTGTACCTGCAGGACGAGGCCGTCCGGTCCACCGCCGACCCCCAGTTCGCGCTGCCCCTGCGCGACTTCGTCATCGGTGGGATCGAGAACCCCGCGGACGGGACCTTCAAGGGCGGACCGGTCGTGAGCAGCGGCAGCTTCATGCCCGAGTTCGCGTCCACGCGCGCCGACCCCGAGACCGGGCAGGGCGGCAAGCCCAACGTGCACTACACGGTGGGCGCCGCCGGGCTGGTGCTCGAGGTCGACACGGAGACCGGGAAGATGCGCGTGCGCAAGGTCGCTCTGGCGGTCGACGCGGGCAAGGCCATCAACCCGGGCGCGATCGAGAGCCAGATCACCGGTGGGGTGCTCCAGGGCCTGGCCACGGTG
>SKPY01000464.1 GCA_007119305.1 Nitriliruptorales bacterium | reverse complement strand
GGCGAGGGCGGGCAGGGCAAGGCACAGCGCGAGCACTGCGAGCATGGGACGAATGGGCATCACGGGAGTTCCTGTTCAGTCAGGTTCGAGGGGAGACGATATCTCGACAGTGCCAGCGCCGCCGGATGCGGTCAAGCCGTAACTGTCGGCTCAGCGCCGGCGCCGGGGCTGCCGCCGCGCCCCGTCCACCCCCGGTCCACGCGAGCTGCCTTCGCGGTGGACCCCTGCGCTCCGGTAGGCTTCGCGGCCACAGGCGACGCACAGTCGCGTCCGGGGTCCGTCGCCGCGCACGTGGCAGGCGGCAGGCTCGCAAGCTCGTGGGCTGCAGGAAGGGTGAGCATGTCGAAGGGTGTCGTGACCGCGCTCATCGCGGTCGTCGTGGTGGCTGGCGGGTTCGTCCTCGCCGGGGTGTTCCTCGACGCGAGCTTCTTCGGCGTCGCGGCGATCATCGCCGCGGTCGCGTTCGGCGCCGCGATGCTGGGGCTGATGGCGGTGCTGCTCACGCTCGTGTCAACGGTGCGTGAGCTCACCACGACCGTGCACCGGGTCACCGAGGAGACCGTGCCGCTGCTGTCGAGCGTCAACGACACCGTGGCCGGGGTGAACACCGAGCTCGCGCGGGTCGACACGATCGTGGCGAGCGTCCAGCACATCTCGTCGACGGCGGAGAACATCGCCGACATCGTGCACGCGGCGGTGGCGAACCCGCTCATCAAGACGGTCGCGTTCGCGTCCGGGGCCGGCGCCGCGCTCCGCAGCGCCCGCAAGTCGAAGCAGTAGCGAGGGGCCGCGCATGTTCAAGCGACTGTTCTTCACCGCCGTGGGGCTCGGCGCCGGCGTCGCGTTCGGCGTCTGGGCCGTGAAGAAGGTGGAGGCGACCCAGGCCAAGCTCACGCCCGAGCACGCCGCGCGCGTCACGGCCGGACGCGCCGACGGCCTGCGTGCGCGCATCGTGGACGCGATGGCCGCGGGGCGCCTGGCGGCTGCCGCGAAGGAAGCCGAGCTCCGCGAGGTCTACCGTGTACGGGAGGAGGAGCGCGCGCAGCAGCTCGGCGCTCCCTGACGTCACCCCCGACCGACCACGACCAGCGAAGCGATCATGGAATCGGACGAGATCCGCCGCACGTTTCTCGACTTCTTTCGCGCCCGCGACCACAAGGTGTGGCCGTCGAGCTCGCTCATCCCCGGTGATCCGTCGCTGCTGCTGACCGTCGCAGGGATGGTCCAGTTCAAGCCCTACTTCCTCGGCGAGACCACCCCCGAGCACCCGCGTGCGGCGAGCGTGCAGAAGTGCGTGCGCACCGTCGACATCGAGAACATCGGCCTCACCACGCGGCACATGACGTTCTTCGAGATGCTCGGCAACTTCAGCTTCGGCGACTACTTCAAGCGCGACGCGATCCGCTGGTCCTGGGAGCTGTCCACCCAGGGCTTCGGCTTCGAGCCGGAGCGCATCTGGGTGACGGTGTTCGAAGAGGACGACGAGGCCGAGGAGCTGTGGCTGGCCGAGACGGACGTGCCGCGCGAGCGCATCCAGCGGATCGGGGTGCCTGCGGGCCAGAGCCGGCTCGACGCGTCGGACAACTTCTGGTCGACCGGCGCCGCCGGGCCCTGCGGCCCGTGCAGCGAGCTCTACTACGACCGCGGTCCCGAGCACGGCCCCGACGGGGGCCCGGCCGTGGACGAGACCCGCTTCCTCGAGTTCTGGAACCTCGTGTTCATGCAGTTCGAGCAGGACGCCGACGGCACCATCGTCGGGGAGCTGCCCAAGCAGAACGTCGACACCGGCATGGGCCTCGAGCGCATGGCGGTGCTGCTCCAGGACGTGCCCAACGTGTACGAGACCGACGTGCTGCGTCCGGTGCTCGCGCGCGCCGAGGAGCTGACCGCCAGCGCCTACGGCCACAGCCGGGACGTCGACGTGAGCCTGCGCATCCTCGCCGAGCACGCCCGCACGTCGGCGTTCCTCATCGCCGACGGCGTGCTGCCGTCGAACGAGGCGCGCGGGTACGTGCTGCGCCGGCTGCTGCGCCGGGTCGTGATCCACGCGCGCCGGCTCGGCACCGAGCAGACGATCATGCCGGCGATGATGGACAGCGTCATCACGTTGCTCGGCGACGCGTGGCCCGAGCTGCGCTCCCAGTCGGAGCTCATCACCCGGGTGGCGGGCGCGGAGGAGGAGGGCTTCGCCCGCACGCTGCGCAGCGGCCTTGCGATGCTGGACGAGGCGATCGCCGAGGCGAAGGGCGCCGCCGGCGACGGGCAGCGCGCCGAGCTGCCGGCGAAGACCGCGTTCGTGCTGCACGACACCTACGGCTTCCCCGTCGACCTCACGCTCGAGATCGCCGCCGACCACGGCCTCGACCTCGACCGCGACGCCTTCGCCGAGCACATGGAGGCCCAGCGGGCCCGGGCGCGCGCGGCTGCCAAGGGCGGCGACGGCGACGGCGTGCCGGTCGAGGTGTACCGGCAGGCGTCCGAGCGCACCGGCGCGAGCGAGTTCCGCGGCTACACCGACACCGCCGTCGACACCCACGTGGGCGCCATCGTCGTGCCCGGCGGGCTGCTCGAGGTAGCCGGCGAGGGCGAGCCCGTCGAGGTCGTGCTGCCGCGCACCCCGTTCTACGCCGAGGGCGGCGGCCAGCTCGGCGACCACGGCGTCCTCGAGACCGACACCGGCCGGGTCGAGGTGGTCGACACGTTCTCGCCGATCTCCGGGCTCATCGTGCACAAGGGCCGGGTCGCGGCGGGTGAGGTGCGCACCGGCCAGGACGTGCGCGCGGCCATCGACGTGTCGCGGCGCACCGCGATCACCCGCGGGCACACCGCCACCCACATCCTGCACGCCACGGTGCGCGAGGTGGTCGGCGAGCACGCGATGCAGGCCGGGTCCGCGATCGACGCGGGCAAGTTCCGCTTCGACTTCCCGCACTTCGAGCCGGTCAGCCGCGACGAGATCGCCGAGCTCGAAGGCCACGTCAACGAGCGGATCGCCGCGGACCCCGAGATCGAGACGATCGAGACCACCCAGGAGCAGGCCAAGGCGATGGGCGCGATCGCCCTGTTCGGCGAGAAGTACGGCGAGCGGGTGCGGGTGGTGCGCATCGGCGACTTCTCCACCGAGCTGTGCGGCGGCACGCACGTGCAGCGCGCGCCCGAGGTGGGGCTGTTCACGATCCTGCACGAGGGCTCGATCGCGGCGAACCTGCGCCGCATCGAGGCCGTCACCGGCCCGGAGGCGTTCGCGTTCCTGGCGCGTGAGCGCCTGGTCGCCGAGCAGGTCGCCCAGCTGCTCAAGGTCGGCACCGACGAGGTGGTCGAGCGGGTCGGCGGCCTCATGGAGCGCCTCCGCGAGCTGGAGAAGGAGCTCGCCCGCACCCGCGAGGAGGCCCTGCTCGCGCACGCGACGCAGCTCGCCGAGCAGGCCGAGCCGGTCGGCGACGCCCACGTGGTCGCCGCGAGCGTCGACGGCGCCGACCGCGACGGGCTCAAGGCCCTCGCCCTCGACCTGCGCAACCGCGTGCCGCGCGTGGTGGTGGTCCTCGGCTCCGCGACCCCCGACGGCAAGGCGCAGCTCATCGCCGCGGTCGACCCCGAGCTCGACCTG
>SKPY01000138.1 GCA_007119305.1 Nitriliruptorales bacterium | reverse complement strand
GATGCGGATGACGACGTCGGTCGGGTCCTCGATGCGGGGAACCTCGGCCTCCTCGACCGTCACCTCGTACGGACCCTTGTACACGACTGCCTTCATCGCGTGCTCCTCCGTCGCTGCCTCGGGGTGTCTGCCGTACACTCCGGTGCCGTGGGGCGGTAATGGACAGGAGCGGTGCCGGCGGCGTTGGTCGGTGCGCAGCGGCGCGGTCGTCCGCGTGGGGCCGCCACCGCATCCGGGGTGGCTCCCGCGCGCATTCCACCGCCGGTCGTGCGCACCCCGGGACGCAACCCCCGGGTGATGATCCGTCGATTTCGCGCTTGAACTCGGGGGCTGCCGTTGAACACCACACGCCGTAAGGATCAGCGCGGCGGTCAGGTGACGACGGACAGCGGGAGTCCCACCGCGACGTCGCGGCCAGTAGGAAGGCCGCTGCCGGGCAGCGAAACCGCCCACCGCCTCAGCCGCAACCACGGGATGGCACACTCCTACGGTGAGCACCGTTCGGGTCAAGGCCGTGCCGGGTACGGTCTGCGCGGGTATCGCCGTTGTGGCGATCGCACTGATGTGAGGCGCCATACCAGTCATCGTTGCGCTCGAGCAGCGCCTGCCATCGGAGGCCCGCTGGCTCGGCCATGCGGCGGTCCACGTGTGGACGGCGGCGATCTCGTACGCCCTCTGCGTGGGGGCAGTCCGAGCACTTCGGGCACAGCGGGTCGAAGGTCGCCTGCTGCGATCTGTGGTCATCGCCGCCACCCTCGCAGCGGGCGTTGTCGCCGTCACGAACACCCTCGAGGCCGTGGCGGCGTATCCCTCCCTCCGCGCCGTTCACGACGCCATCAACATGCTCGCAGCGCCCGCGAACCGGGTCTTGCTCGCGCTTTTGGTCGCCATCATCGTCGTAGGAGGGGCCGCTCGACCAGGTAGGGAGCAGCGAGCTACCAGACACGATGGACACCTGCGCTGAGCTGGATCGCCTGCGAAGGCGGACACTTACCTGCGAGACACTGGATCAACCTTCTGATGCGGCTGACACCACAGCCCGGCCCCCTGCTGGCGTGGGCACCACATTCGTGCGACTAGGCTTCAACTCCCGATTCCCGTTCAGGAGACGATCGATGACACCAGGCGAGCCGACGCACGAGGACAGCACTGCCCGCGTCTGGTACCTGCGCACCGCCGCGGACACCGGCGGCGAGGTCCACGAGCAGCGCGTGGAGTACCGACCGGGATCGCCGTTCCCGCCCGAGTGCGCTGGGAGACCAGGCCGGCGCTGCGGAGTGGCGCGTTCTTCTCCACCGCGGCACCCTGGGCGAGCACATGGGGACCCTGGACGCTGCGCTGCTGGCCCACTCCTACCGCGACGTGTTCCGGCTCACCGGTCCGGTCAGGTTCGCGGTCCCTGTCCTGGCGCGCCTGGCGGCCATGCGCGGACGGTCGCTGCCCGAGCCGGGGTGATAGCTGCCTAGCCGAGCCGCGCGGCAGCGCGCAAAGCCTGTGCGAGGTCGTCGTTGCGGAAGTCCCTCGTGGGCGCGGTCGCGAGCATCCGCAGCACACCTGACGGGCACGGCTCACAGTTGGCCTCCTTCCCTCAACACCAGCTGTCCTTCCTCGAACAGCACGTCGGCGTGCGCCCGCAGGAGTTCGGCGCGCTGCCGTGCCTGCTCGGGGAACTCGAGCAGCGGCCGCAGACGCTCCAGCATCCCGGCGATGCGGTCTATGCGCTCCGCGACCTCGGCGAAGCGGCGGGCAGCGTATTCGTAGCGCCTCTTGGCCTCGCTGATCTCGGCGATGTCACTGGCGGTGCCGATCGCCGTGCCGACGGCCCCGAGTCGTCGGCTCGCCTGTCGCAGTGCGGCCCGCTGACTCGGGAGCATGTCGGGGCTGACGTTCGCCTGAACCTCGGCTGCCGCACCGGTCATCGTCACGCCGGCCGAGGACACCGTCCACTCGTCGGGCCCGCTCGGGCCGAGCAGGCTGTCGACGGTCGCGCTCGCCGCTGTCGCGCCGACTGCGACCGCGACCCCGACCAGCGGGTTCGCGAACGACAACGCGATCAGCGCCGACCCGACCGCGATCCCCAGGTTGATCGACAGCTGGGCTTGGGCCTGGCGGATCTCGCTGCTGTCGAGGATCTCGGTGAGCTGCTCGACCTCGGCCCGGCACTCGGCAAGTTCCTCTTGCAGCTCCTGAGCAAAGTCGACGAGCCTGTCGGTGATCAAGGCGACGAACTGGAAGAACCCGCTCTTCCCCACGGCCTGCCACGCGAGCCGAATCTCGTCAAGAGCCTCGGTGAGATGCTCGAGATAGGCGAGCGGTGCGTGCGGGTCGGCGGTGAGCACCGGCACCGACCCGCCGGCTTCGAGCGTGGCGGTGTTGTCCACGAGCCAGTTGCGCCAGTCGACGACCCCGTCGATGCGGTCGCGCAGCCGCTCCTGGTAGGGGTCCGGCAGCCAGTTGCTGACGCGGTAGGCCTGGACGCAGGCGTCGTCGGCGTCGGTGACCGCCGCCTCGAACCAGCTGCTGAACCCTGCGAAGGTGTGCTCGTCCAGCGTTGCCGCTCCGCCCGGGGCGGTTGCGTCTGCCAGCGCCTCGTGCGTGGCCTCGGCCTCGGGGGTGCGCTGCACCAGCCCTGCCCCGCCACTGGCCCCGGCTGCGTGCTGCACAGCCCCATCTGCTGTGCGCGGCACCGGCGGCTCCTGGGACGGACCGCGGACCGGCAAGCCGTGCTCGGCCACGTGCCCGGCGGTGCGGTGGGCTTCACGCTCGCTGACCTCGTCGGGCATCGTGGCCCTCGTGGGCGCCCCCGCGGCCGGTGCCGCATCGCGCTGCTGCAGCACGTGAGCGAGCTCATGGGCGAGCAGCAGCCGCCCTGCTGAGGTCGCAGGCGCATACCTGCCCTCCCGGAAGAACACGTCCCGGCCGACGGTGAACGCCTGCGCGCCGAGGCGTCTACCGAGCCGGTCCGACTGGGCACCGGTGTGGACGCGCACGTCACCGAACTGGTGGCCGAGTGCCTCTTCCATGTCCGCGCGTGGGCCCGGCGGCAGCGCGCTGCCCGACCCACGCAACGCCAGGATGCGCGCGGCCACGTCCTCGGGCACGTCGGCCGACGCGCCCGCTCCGGTCGAGGCGCCCAGTGCCTGGCTCGGGGGCTGGGACCGGCCCTCGCGTTCGAGCAGCCTCGCGAGCGCGTGGTTCGAGGGTTGCGCCGTGCGTGTCGGCGCCGGGCCGGCGCCGCCCACGGGGAACGACTGCGACCCACGGCCATGCGGCGGCTCCGCCTCCTGACCGGGTGTGCTCCGCGCAGGCTTGCGCGCGCGTCGGCGCTGCTTCACGCCCTCACCGTGCCCCGCGAGCGCGCAGGTGCACAGGACCCAACGGGCAGGCAATGGGGCAAAGCTCGGGTGTGCGCCAGTCGCCGCCGTCACCAGTTGAAGCCGTCCCGGGCGGTCGGCAGCCTCGAGCCTGCCCGCGGCGCGCCGCTCTGGCGTCCCCATCCCCCGTTCGCGTCTGGCCCCTCGACTGGGCACTCAGCGCTGCGCGCGCACGCGGGCGTGCTAGCGTTCGGCGCCGGCTGGGCGCCACAGGAGAGGGGGCCATGAGCACAG
>SKPY01000526.1 GCA_007119305.1 Nitriliruptorales bacterium | reverse complement strand
GGCCGCCTGGCGGCCGAGCGCGCGGGCGCGGCCCAGCGCGAGCACGCGGCGGCGCTGCTCGCGCGCATCGAGGCCCGCCGCCCGCACGCCGGCCAGACCGAGCTCATGGAGCTCGACCAGCTCGTGCACCGCCACGTGCACGCGTGCGCCGGCAACGCCTATCTGCAGGCCACGCTCGAGGAGTACTTCGTGCTCTCGCTGCGCCTGTGGTTCCTCGTGCTCGAGCGCCTCGAGCACCTCGAGCAGGCGGTGCAGCAGCACCACGACGTCCTCGTGGCGCTGCGCGACGGGCTCGGCGACCAGGCCGAGCAGGTCATGCAGCGCCACATCAGCGACTTCGAGCAGGAGATCCGCCGTGTGCTGTGACCGGCGCGCCTGCCCCCGCCCGCCGGCGGGCGACCCGCAACCGGCCGGGCCGTGGCCCGGCACCGCACGTGAAGGAGACGCGCAATGAGCAACGTGCCCGCGCAGGCGGACGTGGTCGTCATCGGCGCCGGCATCGTCGGCAACGCCCTCGTCGCCCACCTCGCCGAGAAGGGGTGGCGCAGCATCGTGCAGATCGACAAGGGCCCCCTGCCCGACCCGGGCGGGTCGACGGGGCACGCCTCGAACTTCATCTTCCCGGTCGACCACTCCAAGGAGATCGCGCAGCTGACGCTCGACTCCATGCACCAGTACGAGAAGCTCGGCGTGCAGACCACCTGCGGGGGGATCGAGGTCGCGCGCACGGCCGAGCGCATGGAGGAGCTCCGCCGGCGCATGGCCTCGGCGAAGAGCTGGGGGGTGGAGGCCGAGCTCATCAGCCCCGCGCAGGTCCGCGAGCTCGTCCCGTTCATCTCGACCGAGCCGATCCTCGGCGCCTTCTACACCCCGTCGGTCAGCGTCGTGGACTCGCTGCAGGCCGGCACGCTGTTCCGCCAGGCGGCGCTCGACCGCGGCGCGCTCACGACCGCGGCGAACACCGAGGTGCTCGGCATCGACACCGCGCGGGGCCGGGTCACGGGGGTGCGCACGGACCGGGGCGACATCGCCACGGACACCGTCGTGGTCGCCTGCGGCGTGTGGAGCCCGCGGATCGCCGCCATGGCCGGCGCGACGATCCCGCTCACCCCGGCGGTCCACCAGATGATCGACGTCGGGCCGATCCCCGTGCTCGAGGAGACCCGCACCGAGATCGCGTTCCCGATCGTGCGCGACATGGACACGTTCATGTACGAGCGGCAGAACGGCGGCGACCTCGAGATCGGCTCGTACGCGCACCGCCCGATCCTGCACGACCCCGACGACATCCCCTCGCTCGGCGAGGCGCAGCTGTCGCCGACGCAGCTGCCGTTCACCGCCGACGACTTCGACCCGCAGATGCAGCAGGCGCTCGAGCTGTTCGGCGAGGCGCTGACCGTCGAGGGCGCGGGGGTCCGCCACGGCATCAACGGGTTGCTGTCGCTCACGCCCGACGCCAGCCCGCTGCTCGGCGAGACCGTCGAGGTGGGCGGGCTGTGGTCGGCGGCGGCGGTGTGGATCAAGGAGGGCCCCGGCGTGGGACGGCTCCTCGCCGAGTGGATGACCGACGGGGAGCCCGAGTTCGACCTGCACGCCTCGGACATCGCGCGCCTCTACCCGCACGAGCGCACCCGCGCCCACGTGCGCGCCCGCGCGAACGAGCACTTCAACAAGACCTACGGGATCGTGCACCCGCGGGAGCAGTGGGCGTCCGACCGCGGCGTGCGCACGAGCCCCTTCCACGCGCGCGAGCACGCCCTCGACGCGGTCTTCTACGAGGTCGGGGGCTGGGAGCGCCCGCAGTGGTACGAGTCGAACGCCCCGCTGCTCGAGGAGTACGCCGAGCGCATCGAGGAGCGCCCGCACGAGTGGGACCGGCGTTGGTGGTCGCCGATCATCAACGCCGAGCACCTCGCCATGCGCGACCGGGCGGCGATGATCGACCTCACCGCGTTCGCGCTGTTCGACGTGGGCGGCCCCGGCGCCCTCGACTACCTGAACCGCATGGCGATCGCGCAGATGGACCGTCCGGTCGGGCGGATCGTCTACACGCCGATCCTGTCCTACGGCGGCGGCTTCCGCAGCGACCTCACGATCGTGCGCCTCGGCGACGCGCACTTCCGGATCATCACCGGCGGCGCCGACGGGCCCCGCGACGCCAAGTGGTTCACCGACCACCTGCCCGCCGACGGCTCCGTCAGCTTCACCGACCTCACCTCGGCGTACTGCACCCTCGGCGTGTGGGGGCCGCGCGCCCGCGACGTCATGGCGGCGCTCACGGACGCGGACCTGTCCAACGAGGGCTTCCCGTTCGGGTCGGCGCGCCACGTCGAGCTCGACTCGCTGAGCGTGCTCATGGTGCGCATCTCCTATGTCGGCGACCTCGGGTGGGAGCTCCACGCCCCGATGGAGCACGGCCAGCGGCTGTGGGACCTCGTGGCGGAGGCCGGCGCGCCGCACGGCATCGTGCCGGCCGGGATCGGCGTGTACGGCACGACCGGGCGCCTGGAGAAGGGCTACCGCCTGATGGGCGCGGAGCTCGAGCTCGAGTACAACCCGGTCGAGGCCGGGCTGGAGCGCCCCAAGGTGAAGGACGAGGACTTCATCGGCAAGGCCGCCTACGTGCGCGCACGCGAGGAGGGGCCCGCCGCGACGCTGTGCATCCTCACCGTCGACGACCACACGTCGGCGGCCGGCAGCCCGCGCTACATGAGCGGCCACGAGCCGCTCACCACCCCCGACGGGCAGCGCATCGTCGACCGCAAGGGCCGGCCCTCCTACGTCACGAGCGCCGGCGCCGGGCCGTCGGTCGGCAAGTACCTGCTCATGGGCTACCTGCCGCCGGAGCACGCCGTCGAGGGGACGCAGCTCGCGGTCGAGTACATGCACGAGCGCTACCCGGTGACGGTCGCGGTGGCCGGCCGGAGCCCCCTGTTCGACCCGGACGATGCCCGCATGCGGGCGTGAGGAGGCGGCCATGGACGTGCTGGTCTGCGTGAAGCGCGTGCCGGCCCCGGGGGCGAAGATCGTGCTGACGCCCGACGGACAGGCGATCGACACGCGCCACCTCGGCTTCACCGTGAGCCCGCACGAGGAGTGCGCGGTCGAGGAGGCGGTGCGGATCAGCGAGCGCCACGGCGGCACCGCGACCGTGCTGACCCTCGGTCCGCCCGAGGCCGTCGAGCAGCTGCAGGCCGCGCTCGCCATGGGGGCGCACCGCGGGGTGCTCGTCGAGATCGCCGAGAGCGAGTGGGATCCGCAGGCCACGGCCGCGGCGATCGCCGACGCGGTGCGCGACCTGCAGGCCGAGGGCGCGCGCTTCGACCTGCTGCTGTTCGGCACCGAGTCGGCCGACGCCGCCAACTACCAGGTCGGCATCCGCGTGGCCTACGCCCTCGACCTGCCGGTGGTCACCGGGGGCAAGCGCATCGAGGTGGGACAGGGCGGCGTCACCGTCCACCGCGGCGTCCCCGACGGCTTCGAGGTCTACGAGCTGCCCACCCCCGCCGTGGTGTGCGTGCAGGAGGGCATCAACCTGCCGCGCTACCCGACGGTCATGGGCCGCATGAAGGCGCGCAAGGCCGAGCTCACCCGGCTCGCCCCGGAGCGCCGCG
>SKPY01000270.1 GCA_007119305.1 Nitriliruptorales bacterium | reverse complement strand
GGTGGTCACGGCCGCTGCAACCCTCGCGGGCGGTTCACGCCAGGCCGGGCAGGGATGGCTCAGCGTGGGCGCCGTAGACGAGCCCGTCCGGTCCGCGCCGGGCGGCGGGATGCGCCTCGTGCGGCTCGGTCTGCCCGTCGTGGCGCAGATGCGTCACGGGGACATCCCGCAGCACCGTGACCGCGTCGGCGAGCAGCCGCCGGTGGCAGCGCCGCCAGTCCGCCTCGGCGCAGCACACCGCGACGACCTCCGCGCCGGCGGCGGCCAGCACCCGGTCGAGCGCCGCTGCGAAGGCCGGGCCCCGCATGTGGGCCGCGTAGCCGCGTAGCGCGTCACCGAGCGCGGTGTCGGGTGAGCCGGTGGGCACCGTCCGCCTGCCGCCGAGCTCCTCCTCCCAGCGGTAGGCGACCCCGGCCGCGCCGAGCCACTCGACCATCGCCGCCTTGCGGAACTGCGGATGTCGCCTGCTGCCCGGATGGCGCCGCACGTCGACGAGCAAGCTCACTCGCGCGCTCGTGAGCAGGCTGACGACCTCGTCGGCGTCCAGCGCCCCGTGGCCCAATGTGAGCAGTGACATGGCCTCAAGCCTGCCGGACCCCCGTGCAGCCCGCACCCCGTCGACGGCCTGCCCGCGGGGCACGGATGACCCTCGCGGTCGGAGCGCGTCGACCGCGTAGGTGCGCGCCGTTGCGTGCGGGAATCCCCGCCCGCGTGGTGGCCGCGCTCCGGCCGCTGCCCGCCCCGGCTTCCTCGGAGATCCACGCCTCGGGCGCACTCACCGTGCCGGAGCTCGTTGACTGCCACGCCTCGGACGTGGCCGGCTACCGGTGGACGGCGGACGTCTCCCCGTCCGTGGCAACCTCGGGTAGCGTCGGCTGCCAGCGACGGCCCCGGCCGGGTCACTGCCCGGCGCAGCGCCGGCTGGCCTACCGTGGTCAGCCGCCGGTCGAGGAGTCCATGACCGGTGCGTCGCAGCCACGGCAAGCTGACCGGTTCGACCACAGGAGATCACGCGATGAGGGCTGCGCCCGAGGCGAGACGCCCGAACCTTCCGCGCCTCGTCGCCGGGGGTGCGCTCCTCACGCTCGGCGCGCTCCTGCTCGTCGGCCAGGTCCTCGACCTGCGACTCGCCCTGCTGTGGCCGGTCTTCGTGCTCGTGCCTGGCCTGGTGCTGCTGATCGCCGGCCTCGCCAGCCGTCGGCGCGGCACGGAGGGGCTGACGATCGCCGGCTCGATCATCACCATCGTGGCCCTGCTGCTCGCCTACCAGAACGCAACCAACCACTGGGAGAGCTGGGCCTACGGGTGGGCGCTGGTCGCCCCCGGGGGCGTGGGGATCGCCCTGCTCCTCGAGGGGCTCGTCAACGGGCGGCGAGACCTCGGCCAGGCCGGGCGGGTGCTGCTGGCGATCGGGCTCGTGCTGTTCACCGTCGGCTTCGTGCTGTTCGAAGGCGTGCTCGGGATCAGCGGACGGCGGATCGGGCTCCTCGGTGACATCGCGTTGCCGGCCGCCCTCATCCTGATCGGCCTGCTCGTCGTGTTCGGCCGCCGGCGCAGCTCCCAGCCGGCGGGTGCTGACCCCTCGACCGCCCACCCAGTCAGG
This sequence comes from Nitriliruptorales bacterium, assembly GCA_007119305.1. Classification (GTDB taxonomy): domain Bacteria; phylum Actinomycetota; class Nitriliruptoria; order Euzebyales; family Egibacteraceae; genus SKPY01. The sequence goes on along the minus strand of SKPY01000270.1, from coordinate 2,034 downwards.
CCCACGGGCACGACCGCGCCTCGGGAGGAGCTCGCAGGACCGAACCCACCGTCCCCAGGCCCCCCGGGACCGGACGCGCCCCCAGGGCCCGACCCGCTGGCAGGTTCGGCTCCGGACCCTCCGCCGGCCCGGACCGAAGCGACGACCACCCCGGTGGAGGTCGCCTACGAAGACACCGACGACCTGCACCTGCACCTCGCCACCGGGGCTTGTCGCATGACCCTCCGCCCGGGCGGCGCCGACACGTGGGTCCGCGGCACCTACCGTGACCCCTCGGGTCGTCGCCCGGTGCGAATGACCCGCGAAGCGCCCGGACGGGTGCGCATCGGCCAGGAGCAGTCGGTCGCCGGGTGGTCCGGCATCATCGACGGCGCACCGGAGCTCGACCTCAGTCTCGGCACGGGACGGCCGTTCCGCCTCAGCCTCGACACCGGGGCCAGCGAGAGCGACGCCGAGCTCGGCGGCGTGCCGCTCACCGGCCTCCGCGTCCGTCACGGGGCGGGCAAGCTCACGCTCGCCTTCGGCAGCCCGAATCCAGCGGCGCTGGACGACCTGACCCTGACCGCAGGTGCGGGCGCCACCGAGGTGAGGGGCCTCGGCAACGCCAACGCGAGCTCTGTGCACGCCGACGGTGGGGCCGCCTCGCTGCGCCTCGACCTCGGTGGCGCCGCAGCACGCCCCTGCGAGGTGCGCGTGTCGCTGGCGCTGGCGACGGTGGAGCTGGACGTGCCGGCCGCCGCTGCGGTCGCCGTGCACGCCGAGTCGCCGCTCGGGGGTCTCCTGGCGGACCCGAGCTTCGTGCGCCGTGGCGCCGCCTACTGGTCAGCGGGAGCGGTGGAGGCCGGCGCTCCCACCTTCACCGTCCACACGAGCGTGGCGGTCGGCCAGGTGCGCCTGCGCGCCACCTGAGCTGAGACCGCCGCGCAGACCGCGCGAAGGATTCGTAACACCCGGGTGTTACGAATCCTTCGCGCGCGCCGTCCGAGCCAGTGGCTGCGGGCCACTGGAGGCGACATCTGTCACAATCCGGCACCGTTCGCCGACCTGAAGGCCGTCATGTCCGAACCCACCACTCAGCGCTGGCCGCGCCATGTCCTGCTGTCCGTCGTCGTGCTCGCCGTCCTGGGATGGGCGGCCCAGACCCCGCCCGGCGGGCGCATCCCCCACTTCGCAGCCAACATGCCCGCGAACATCGCCCACGCCGGCGCGCAGGGGCACGCACCGCCGAACACGCTCCTCGCGTTCGAGCGCGCGCTCGAGCTCGGCGCCGACACCCTCGAGATGGACCTGCAGATCTCCGCCGATGGGCGCATCGTCACGCATCACGACGGCACGGTCGACCGTCAGACCGATGGGACCGGCGCGATCGCCGACCTGACGCTCGAGGAGCTGCAGCAGCTCGACGCCGGGTACTCGTGGGTGGACGCCGACGGCGAGCACCCCTTCCGCGGGCAGGGCATCCAGATCCCCACCCTCGACGAGGTCTTCGAGGCGTTCCCCGACACGTTCATGATCATCGAGCTCAAGACCGACGGCGGGCCGGGGATCATCGCGCCGGTCGCGGAGCTCGTCCGCCGCCATGAGCGTGAGGACTCCGTGATCGTGGCCTCGTTCAGCGTCGACTACGTGCGGCAGTTCCGCGAGCTGCTGCCGGGCGTGCCGACGAACATGCCGGAGGACGAGACCCGCACGTTCTACCTCACGCACTTCGCCGGCCTGCACCGGTGGTGGCGTCCGCCCGGGGAGGTGTTCCAGGTCCCCGAGGTGCACGACGGCCGGCGGGTCGTGACCGAGCGGTTCGTGCGGGCAGCCGACCGGCTCGGCATCGACGTCCAGGTGTGGACCGTCAACGATCCCGACGACATGCGCCGGCTGCTCGACCTCGGCGTGCACGGGATCATCACGGACTATCCCGACCGGCTCGCCGACGTCATCGCGGAGCGCGGGGGCTGACCGGGGTTCAGCGCGTGCCGCGCTCGTCCACGACGTCGCCCAGCTCCGGCAGGTCGACCTCGACCGCGGGGTTGCGGCGTG
>SKPY01000196.1 GCA_007119305.1 Nitriliruptorales bacterium | reverse complement strand
CGGCGCGGACCTGCGCCGCGACGCGGCGGGCGGCCTCGGCCAGCGCGCGGGCGTCGATGCCCTGGTACCGCGCGGGGTACGGCGCCAGGTACTCTCCGGCGCGCTCGAGCAGGGTGAGCGCCCCCCGGTCGTTGCCCCGTTGGACGTGGCAACACCCGACAGCCACCTGCGTGACGCCCTTCCAGAACTCCTTGTCCTCGGGCGGGGTCGAGTCCGATTTCCAGATGTGCTCGAGGAACTCGTGGGCCTCGAAGAAGCGCTCGGCGTCGAACAGCGCGATCGCGCGCTCGAGCGCTTCCTCGAGCGTGTCCGTGACCTCCGCGGGCTCCTTGGCGTGGGCCATCTCGTCACGCGCCCCCCGCGGCAGCGGCCGTCCGAACCGGTCCCGGGGACGCGCGTTCGCCGGCCGCCCCTGCTCGTCGCGGTCGCGCTCGTAGCGCTGGACTGGCCCGACCGAGCCGTCGTCGCTCATGCCGGCGTAGGCCTCGCGTAGCTCACGTGCGGTCACACGCATCGACCTCCTCGTAGAACCAGGCTGCCCGCATCAGCGCCAGCTGAAGCGCGGTGGGCGTTTCTCGAGGAAGGCGGCCATGCCCTCCTTGGCGTCCGCGCTCGCGAAGCACATGGCCTGCGCGCTGAACTCCCGGTCGAGCGCGGTGTGGCGATCCTGCTCGAAGCTGTCGTTCAGCAGGCGCTTGGTCAACCGCAGTGCCACGCCCGCACCGTGCGCGAGCCGTGCGGCGACGGCGTGCGCCTCCGCCTGGAGGTCGTCTGCGGCCACCACCCGGGTCACGAGGCCGAGGTCGTGCGCTTCGGCTGCCCGCAGCGCGTCGGTGAGCAGGCACAGCTCCCGCGCCTTGCGCAACCCGACGAGGCGCGGCAGCAGCCAGGTCAGCCCGTAGTCGGGTACGAGCCCCCGCTGCGCGAAGGCGAGGGTGAACGACGCCTCCTCGCTCGCGAGCACCGCATCGCATGCGAGCGCGAGCCCCAGCCCCGCCCCGGCGCACGGACCGTTCACGGCGGCCACCAGCGGCATCTCGAGGTCGGTCAAGGCCTGGGCGAGGCGGGTCGACGCCCCCCGCATCACATCGCGTGTGCGCGCCGGCGTGAGCGTTCCCGCACCCTCGCCTGCCGACGCGGCCAGGTCAGCGACGTCGAAGCCCGAGCAGAAGCCCCGCCCGGCGCCGGTGAGCACGACCACGCGCGTGGTGTCGTCGGCGTCGAGGCGCACGAGCGTCTCGTACAGCTCCACGTTGAGCGCATGGTTCAGGGCGTTCAGATGCTCGGGGCGGTTCAGGCGCACCGTCGTCACGTGCTCGGCCGTCTCGATCTCGAGCAGGCTGGTCATCCATCGGCCTCCCGGTACCTGGCGAGCCCGCCTGCGACGAGCCCGCGCGCGTATGCCCGTACCTCATCCGTGTCATCGAGCGAGATGGCGATCCGAGGCAGGGTGAAGAAGCTGAGCACGAGCCGAAGCAGGGTCTCCGCGGCCCACTCGGACCGCACCCGGCGGAACTCGCCCGTGCGGACACCCGCCGCGATGATCTCTCCGAACAGCGCCATGCCCGACTGCACCACCGGACCCGAGCGCAGGGTGAGGTAGGGCAGGAGCACGTCGGGCTCTTCGGCGAGGCTCTTGTTCAGCATGGGGTGGCCCCGTAGGAACTCCAGGGCGGCCACGAACGCCGCCTCGACCTTGGCCGCCGCGCCGTCGACGCCGGCGGTGGCGCGGCGCAGCACCCGCTCGAAGCGCGTGTTCTCACGTGCCACCAGGGCATCGACGACAGCTGCCTTGTTGGAGAAGTAGCGGTAGAGGGTGGCCTTGCCCGCACCCGCCTCACGGGCGATGTCCTCCATCGTGGTCTTGTCGATGCCGACTGCAACGAAACGCCGCGCTGCGGCGTCCAACAGGTCGGCCGCCCGCCCGTCGGGCTCGGCTTCCTCGAGCGCGGAGGCCGAGGACGGCGGACCAGAGCTGACGCCGCGGCGGTCGGGCATTGAGACGAGTATACGAATGACGTTTCATCGTACGGGGAACCGGCCTGCCGCCCCTGAGCGTTGACAGGCTATGACGAAGGGAGCCACCGGCGTGAGCGAGGCAGAGCTCGACTGGCAGAACCGTGCCGCCTGCCGCAGCGAGAGCCTGGACCTGTTCTACTCCATCGAGGACGCGGACATCCGCCAGGCCCTGGCGATCTGCCGCCGCTGCGAGGTCCGGGCGGCGTGCCTCGAGTACGCGATGACCAACCGCGAGCACTTCGGAGTCTGGGGCGGCTCCACCGAGCGGGAACGCCGCCGCATCTTCCGGCGCGAGCGCCGCGGGCGGGGCAGCACCGCCGCCTGAACCAGCCGGTGGGCTGCGCCGTCGTTCGCACGCCCTGGACCTCGAACGCGTGTTCGGCTAGCGTGTCGGCATGGCCGCGCACGCCCCACCCCCAGCGTCCGCCGACCTCGCCGTGGCGCTGTTCGATGTGACGTTCTGCGTCGTCGACCTCGAGACCACCGGCGGCTCACCCACCCACAGCAGGGTCACCGAGATCGGCGCGGTCAAGGTGCGCGGGGGCGAGGTGCTCGGCGAGCTGGCCACGCTTGTCGATCCCGGCCAGCCGATACCGGGCTCGATCACGGCGCTCACCGGCATCACCGACGCGCTGGTGCGTGGGCTGGAGCCCCTCGAGGCCGTGCTCCCCGCCTTCTGCGAGTTCGCCCGCGGCACGACGCTCGTCGCCCACAACGCCCGCTTCGACACCGCGTTCCTCGCAGCCGCGCTCGCCCGTCTCGACTACCCGCCGCTGGCCCACCCCGTCGTGTGCACCGCCGCGCTGGCCCGCAGGCTCGTGCGTGACGAGGTCCGCGATCACCGCCTGGCCACCCTCGCCCGGCACTTCCGGGCGCGCACGCTGCCGCTGCACCGCGCGCTCGCCGACGCGCGGGCCACGGTCGACGTGCTGCACGGCCTCCTCGAACGCGCCGGGACGTTCGGGGTGGCCACCCTGGCGGATCTCCTCGAGTTCGCACAGGTGCGCAACGCCCCGCTCTACAAGGCCCGCAGGCACCTGGTGGACGGGCTTCCCGCAGCGCCAGGGGTCTACCGTTTCGTGGCCGAGTCGGGCGAGGTGCTCTACGTCGGCAAGGCCACCGACCTGCGGGCCCGCGTGCGCAGCTATCTGGGCGGTGACGACCGGCGCCGCAGCACCGACCTCGCGCGCGAGTCCGCGCGCGTCGAGCACGAGGTCTGCCCGACTCCGGTGGAAGCGGAGGTCCGCGAGCTACGCTGCATCCACGTCCACCGGCCGCGCTTCAACCGCCGCGGCCGCCTGCCCGCGCGACCCGTGTTCGTGAAGCTGACCCCCGAACGCTTCCCCCGCCTGTCGCTGGTCCGTGTGGTGCGTGCCGACGCTGGCGTCTACCTCGGCCCGCTGCCGAGTCGGCGGGTCGCCGAGCGCATCGCCGCCGCGCTGTGCGCTGCCGTCCCGGTGCGCCGGTGCACGCAGCGCATCGGCCCGCGCACCCGGTTTCCCGCCTGCGCGCTCGCCGAGCTGGGCCGCTGTCCCGCACCCTGCGAGGCGCGGGTGTCACCCGGCGACTACGCGGCGGCGATCGCACCGGCCCGGCGGGCCCTCGCCGGCGATCCCACGGCG
>SKPY01000481.1 GCA_007119305.1 Nitriliruptorales bacterium | reverse complement strand
CCGCTGGTCGGCGGCCCAGCGCGCTGGGGCGGCCCCGTCGCCGGTGAGGTCGGGCAGGTCCGCCGAGGTCGCCGCCCGCTCGACGAGCGCGTCGGGCCCGGCGGCCTCCACGGCCCCGAGGTGGGCGACGATCTCGTCGGTGAGCTGCCGCAGCTGCTCGACGAACCGGGAGATGTAGGCGAGCAGCGCCTGCTTGAACGCGACGAACCGCTCGTCGTCCTCGCCGCGGTCGCCGGCGAGCAGCGTCCCGAGATCGGTCATGAAGCGGTTCGCCTCATGGGTCAGCGTGTCGAAGGCCGTGTGGACGTCGTGCAGCAGCCGCAGCAGCTCGTCGGGGTCGCCCCGGGCGGCGGCGTCGGCGAGCGCCCCGAGCCCGTCGCGGATCTTGACGAGCATGTTCGTCTGCAGCGACCCGGACCGCCCGACGGTCGCCTCGACGTCGACGACGGCCCGGTGTGCGGCCTCACCGACGTCGGTGAGGTGGTAGACGAGCCGGCGGCGGTAGAAGTCCTCGAGCCGCTCGACGCCGGCCGGATCGGCGGTCGCGGCGAGGTTGCCCCAGTCCTTGAGGGGCTTGAGGTAGTTGGTCTCGAGCGCGTCGACGTCGTCGACGTCGACCGCGAGGTTGCTCGAGCGCAGCGCGCGCAGGATCTCGTCGGGCCGCAGCTCGATGACGTAGCGCTGCAGCGCCTCGTAGCAGACCTGGACGATCGCCCGATAGGTGGGGGCGTTCTCGACCGTGGCGTACTTGAACGCCTCGACCTGCCCGAGCAGCCGCCGCCCGATCGCTGCCTCGGGCTGGCTGCGTGCTCCGTCGCTGGGCTCTCCCACGGGTCACCTCCTCATCGCTGGCCGCACGATACCGAAGGGCTGTGACAGGCCCGCCCAACCCGCACCCCTTGGGTCCCCCGCTCACGCGGGCGTGCCGTCGACCGGGCTGCGCCCGTGGGCGCTCGTGGCCGCCGGCGCGGCGTGGAGGTTGGGTTCGTCGAGGGACTGCCCTGCCCGGATGGCGGCGTGCAGGTCGTCCTCCCCGCACCGCCCGGGCGACGGGACACACACCGCGGCAGGCCGAGGCGTGCAGCGCCGCGAACTCGAGGCCGAGACGGCTCAGCACTCGCGCAGCAGGACTCCCAGAACCGGGTCGTTCAGCCTTGTCCCGCTGGCGTGTGGTCCCGCATGCTGGCTGTACCGAGACCGTTCCCCGCGGAGCGGACCGGGGCAGTTGCCGGGCACAGGTGACGAGGAGACAGGACATGGCCCACGCCATCCGCATCGCCGGGCTGGTCAAGACGTTCGGGCAGACCCGGGCCCTGGACGGGCTCGACCTGGTGACCGCGACGGGCGCGGTGCACGGCTTCCTCGGCCCGAACGGCGCGGGCAAGACGACCACCATCCGGGTGCTGCTCGGCCTGCTGCGTCCGGATGCGGGCGAGGCCAGCCTGCTCGGTGGGGACCCGTGGCGCGACGCCGTCACGCTGCACCGGCGGCTCGCCTACGTGCCCGGGGACGTCTACCTGTGGCCCAACCTGTCCGGCGGCGAGGCCATCGACCTGCTGGGGACGTTGCGCGGCGGCCTGGACCGCCGCCGCCGCGACCTGCTGATCGAGCGCTTCCAGCTCGACCCGACGAAACGCTGCCGCACCTACTCGAAGGGCAACCGGCAGAAGGTCGCGATCATCGCCGCGCTCGCCTCGGACGTCGAGCTGTACCTGCTCGACGAGCCGACGTCGGGCCTCGACCCGCTCATGGCCGAGATCTTCGAGGTGACCCTGCGCGAGCTGTGCGCGGACGGCCGCAGCGTGCTGCTGTCCAGCCACATCCTCGCCGAGGTCGAAGCGCTGTGCGATCGGGTCAGCATCATCCGCGAGGGCCGCACGGTCGAGACCGGCACGCTGGCCGAGCTGCGCCACCTCACGCGCACGGCGGTGACGGTCGAGGCCGACGAGCCGCTGGACCTGCTGCGGTCGGTGCGCGGCGTGCACGACCTCGAGCTGGCGGACGGGCGGGCGCGCTTCCAGGTCGAGACCGGGGCGATGAGCGGCGTCGTCCGGGCGCTGTCGTCCGTCGATGTCCGCGCGTTGACCGCCACCCCGCCCACCCTGGAGGAGCTGTTCCTGCGCCACTACGACGACCACCTGCTCAGCGAGGAGCCATCAGCGTGACCACGGGGGTTCGGGAGCCGTCCGCGGCGGCCGCGACGCGCGGCAGCACGCTGACCGGCACCTGGCGGCTGATCCGCCTGGCCGCCCGGCGCGACCGCGTGCTGCTGCCGGTGTGGATCCTCGCCATCGTCGGCGGCCTGCTCGGGTCGGCCGCCGCCATGGTCGGGCTGTACGCCACCGAGGCCGACCGGCTCGCGTACGCCGCCATCTCGGCCACCAACGCCATCGCGCGGGCGTTCGACGGTCCGATCATGGGCACGAGCCTCGGCGCGGTCACCATGGTCGAGGTCTACGCGGTGCTGGCCGTCCTCATCGGCATCATGAGCGTGCAAGCGGTGGTGCGCCACACCCGAGGGGACGAGGAGACGGGGCGGGCCGAGCTCGTCGGCTCCGCCGTGGTCGGCCGCCACGCCCCACTGACCGCCGCGCTCGTGGTCACCGCCGCGGCGAACCTGCTGCTCGGGACCGCGGCGGCGGCCGCACTGGTCGCCTACGACCTCCCAGTCGTCGGCGCGGTCGCCGCGGGCGCGGCCATGGCCGGCGTGGGCATCACGTTCGCCGCCGTGGCCGCGGTCACCGCCCAGATCTCCTCGTCGCAGCGGGGCGCGACCGGACTGGGCATCGCGGCGGTCGGCGTGGCGTTCCTGCTGCGCGCGGTCGGGGACGCGTTCGGCTCCGTCGCCGCCAGCGGCGTCGAGGTCGAAAGCGCCTGGCCGTCGTGGCTGTCACCGATCGGGTGGGGCCACCAGCTCCGCGCGTTCGCGGGCGAGCGCTGGGAGGTGCTAGGCCTCTACGCCGCGCTCGTCGCGGTGCTCGTCCCGGTCGCGTTCTGGCTGCGCTCGCACCGCGACGTCGGCGCGGGACTCGTCCAGGTGCGGCCCGGCCCGGCGACGGCCTCGCCGCGGCTGTGCTCACCGCTGGGCCTGGCCTGGCGGCTGCAGCGCTGGGTGTTCCTGGCCTGGCTGGCCGGCCTGGTCATCGTGAGCGCTGTGTTCGGCTCGATCGCCGAGCAGGCCGAGGAGCTGCTGGCCACCAGCGAGGAGCTCGCCGCCATGCTCGCCGCCATGGGCGAGGGCACGATCGTCGACCTGTTCTTCGCCTTCTACATGGGCATGCTCGCGGTGATCGTCGCGGGGTTCACCGTCCAGTCGCTGCTGCGCGCCCGCAACGAGGAGGCCGCCGGGGGCGCCGAGCCCATCATCGCGACCGGGGTGAGCCGGACCCGGTGGTTCGCCAGCCACATCGCCATCGCCGGCGGGGGCAGCGCGGTGATCCTGGCGCTCGCCGCCCTCGCCAGCGCGCTCGCACACGCCGCGGCCAGCGGCGACGCCGGAGCGCTCGGACCCCTGCAGCAGGCGGCATTCGCCAACCTCCCGGCGGTGCTCGCCCTCGGCGGGTTCGTGATCGCCGTTGCCGGCCTGATCCCCCGGTGGGCGGTGCCGATCGGCTGGGGCGCACTCGTGGCGGCCCTGATCATCGG
>SKPY01000347.1 GCA_007119305.1 Nitriliruptorales bacterium | reverse complement strand
TCGCCCAGCCACCACAGCGCCTCGCCGTAGCCGGCCAGCGCCCGACCGGTCTCGTCCGCCGCGAGCGCGGCGGCGAACGCTTCACGGGCCGCCGCCCACTCCCCTGCGGCAAGCGCCTGCTCGCCGGCGGCCAGCGCCGGGTCAGCCTCGTCCGACATCGTGCCCGGATCCTACAAGCCAACCCCGCCGGTGAGATTGCGTGCCGAGATACGTGAGCTCACGGATGCCCGCAGCCCCGCCCCCGGCGCACAGTGAACACGTCCGCGGACCGCGACCCAGACCCCGCCCACAGGAGGCCATCTGCCATGGCACAGGCACCGAGCTTCGACCCCGTGAGCTTCAAGGACGGCATCCGCCGGGAGTGGCGCGAGGCGGCGCCCGGCTGGCAGCGCTGGCTGCCCACGATGGAGACCGAAGACGGCAGCGCAGCGCTCAGCCGCATCCTCGTCGACCACGCCCGCCTCGCGCCCGGCGACACGGTGCTCGACGTCGGCGCGGGCTACGGCGAACCCGGCCTGACCGCCGCCCGAGCGGTCGCCCGGGGAGGCCGCGTGGTGCTGCAGGACATCGCCGGCGACATGCTCGCCACCGCCCGCCAGCGGGTCGCGCACGCCGACGTCGGCGGCGTCGCCGTCGAGGCGGTCGAGTGCGACGCCGAAGAGCTCGACCTCGAGCCGGCCAGCGTGGATGCGGTCCTCAGCCGCTCGGCGATCCAGTACCTCATCGACCCTGCCGGCACGCTCGCACGCCTGCGTCGCGCGTGCAGGCCGGGCGGGCGGCTGGCCGCCGCCGTGTGGGGGCCGCCCGACCGCGTCGGGTTCGCCGCCTGCCTGCCGGTCATCCTCGACGCCCTCGACCTCGACCCCCCGCCACGCGACCGTCCGGGGCCGTTCGCCCTCGGCGACCCCGAGCGGCTCACCGACGTCGTCACCGACGCCGGCTTCACCGAGGTCGAGACCGGCACCGCCGTCGCCGTGTGGGAGTTCGCCTCACGCCAGGCGTGCACGCAGTTCATCCGCGACGTCGCGCCACCGGTCACCGCCCTCGTCGCCGACCAGCCCGAGCCGGTGCGCCAGCACGTGTGGCAGCGCGTCACCGAACAGGCCTGGGAGCCGTTCGTCGCCGCCGACGGGCGGATCCACCTGCCCAACGAGGCCCACTGGGTCGCCGCCGTCAACCCCCACTGACCACCCCAGCCATCCCAAGGAGACGACGATGCACCTCAGCGAGCTCGACCGCGCCAGCATCGACCACGTCCTTGCCACCACCCGGGCGGTGCGCCGCCGCCTCGACCTCGACCGCCCCGTCCCCCTCGAGGTGGTCTACGAGTGCCTGCAGCTCGCGCTGCAGGCACCCAACGGCTTCAACTTCCAGCGCTGGCGGTGGCTGGTGATCACCGACCCCCACACCCGAGCCGCGATCGCCGAGATCTACCGCCGCGTCGAGCGGCCCGCCGTCGACGCCCTGGCGTCACAGGTCCCCGCCGACGACATCGACACCCAGAAGGTCGCGGCCTCCAGCCGCTACCTCGGCGACCACCTCGAGCAGGTGCCGGTCCACGTGATCCCGTGCCACGCCGGCGGCCTCCAGCAGGACCGTGAGCTGTTCACCCACCTTGGCTACGACACCGACCTGGACAACATGGCCGCAGCCTCCACCTACGGTGAGATCTGGCCGGCTGCCTGGAGCTTCATGCTCGCCCTCCGCAGCCGCGGCCTGGGCTCGTCGCTGACCATGATCCACCTCGGCGCCGAGCCCGAGGTCGCCCGACTCCTCGACATCCCCGACGGCGTCTCCCAGGCCGGCCTCATCCCCGTCGCCTACTTCACCGGCACCGACTTCAAACCCGCCCGCCGGCGACCCGTGCACGACGTAGCCTTCCACGAACGCTGGGGACAGACCACCACACCCCAGGCCTCGCGGTCCACGCCGGCGACCCCCCACGCCCACTGAGCCGAGAATGCCTCCGAGGCGAAAGGTGGCCGAAGCGTGCAGCGAGAGGGCGCACAGGCGGGTTGGGGCTTGCCAGGACGCCAGAAACCGTTGCATCAGCGACGCATACGGCCCGCAACCGGCGATGGCAGGCACAACGAAGAAGGCCGTCCCAGGGGCCCGTACCGGCTCTTCAAGAGTCTGAGCCACGTCCTCGAGGAAACACTTGGTGCTACCTGGCAGGCCCCCGCCTCATGCTGACGCCCAAGCTGATAGCGCTACAGGCGACCGAGGTCAGGAGACGGCCTACGCAAGCATTCTCATCCTTCGTGGAGGAGGCCACCAGGCCCCATAGGGTGCTGAGATGGGAAACAGCACCGGACCGAACCGCCGGGTTCGACAGCCACCGCAGGGCAGCCGTAGGCCCTGTTCAAGACACCAGGGGCCGCACCCCGCGCGGACGCGCAGCTACGGAACGTGAGCGTCGACCGCACTTCACGATCACCGCCCTACCCGGCGTAGGTTGAACCCGGGAACGTTTCTGGGGGACGTTAGATCGAACTGGTGGGCAGGGGCGCTGCGCTGCATCGATGATCCAGTCAATGGATGCTATCATCCAGTTGATGGATTATCGTTGGCCGTTCTTCCGCACGGACGCGCAGTTTCGCCTGCTCGGGGAGCTGTTCACCAACCCGGGGTTGGAGACAACGGTGGGGACGCTCGCGCAGCGTCTGGGGGTGCCCCAGGCGACGGTGTCGCGGGAGGTGGCTCGCCTGGCCGAGGCGGACCTGGTGCGCACCCGCCGGGAGGGCAACCGCACGCTGGTGTGCGCGGAGTTGGAGTCGAGCATCGCGCCGGAGCTGCAGGCGCTGCTCGCAAAGCTGTACGGGCCGCCGGTGCGCATCTGCGCGGCGTTGGGGGCGGTCCCTGGGGTGGAGCGTGCGGTGATCTTCGGGTCGTGGGCGGCGCGCTGGCACGGTCGTGGGGGGCCGGTGCCGGCCGACATCGATCTGCTGGTGATCGGTGAGGTCGACCACGACGCGGTGTGGACCGCCGCCGCGGAGCTGACCCGTGAGCTGGGCATCGCGGTCAACCCGATAATCCGCACGCCCGAGGAGTGGGAGCAGGATCCCACCGGGTTCGCCCGCCAGGTCAAGGACGGCCCTCAGGTGGACGTGACCCCGGATGCGTCCGCGGAGCAGCGCGCATGAGCCCGGCTGCGCGAGGCTCGGCCGGTGTGCCGGCGTGGCCGTCGACGGCGGTCGAGCGGCTGTGTGGTGATGATGCGCGGTTCGAGCGGGTCCCGGCCGATGAGGCGTTCGCGCACCGGATGCTCGACCAGCTCGCTGACGACGGCGAGGTGTGGCTGTTCGCGGCGGCGCGGGGCCGCTTGCCCAAGGCGCACACGCTGTCCTACGACGCCGCGCGCAAGAGCGTGCGGGTGGTCTTGGGATCCTCGTGGCGGGCGAAGTCCTGCACATCCCGCAGCCCGATGCCCGCATCCAGGGCGATCGTGATCGCCGAGTGCCGCAGGCTGTGCGGCGTGATCCGCCGGTCCATCCCGATCCTGCGGCACAACGCGCTGACGAGGTAGGCGACGTTGTAGGACGTCATGCGTCGGCCGCGGGTGTTGCACAGCAGCGGCCCCGAGCGTCGCTGGCCCACCGACAGGCCGATCGCCTGCACGGTGCGGGGCACCAGGGCGATCACCGCGGGCTTGTGCCCCTTCGTCGTCGGGGCGCGCAGCTCATCGCAGCTGCCGACACCTAGCTGACTAGACTGACCGCAACCGAGAGATCGGCGGGTGATGCAGACGCGCAGCAGCGCCGCCGGGGGGACGGCCTGGCTGATCCAGGGCCTGGTGGGCGCGCTCTTCGCTGCTGGTGTGCTCATCACGCTGGCGCTGGTCGAGACGGTCCGCAGCCCGGTCTTCCCCGGTGATCCGCGGCCGCTGCTGGCGGTCTATATGCTCGCCGGTGTCTGCGCAGGCGTCGGCGTTGTGCTCGCCCACGAACGGCCGCTGCTCGGCGGGACGGCCGCGAGCTGCCTGCTCGCGGCGGGGCTGATCCCGTGGCCGCAGCGCGGTGCAATCCTGGTCGCGGCCGGCGCGCTGAGCGCAGCTACGGCCGTCGCGCTGCGGTGTGGTCCGGGCACGGCCGGCCACACGCTGAGCGGTCGCCGCAATCGAAGACCGGGCGGCTGGCTCCGACCGATGGCTGTCGGCGTTGGCGCGACGCTCGCCCTCGTCGCGCTGCTGGCAGTCAGCGGTTGGGCGGGCCAGGTCGAGCGGTCCGCTCCCTGGCCGCTGGCTTCCGCTGGCAGTCATCTGGCTCTCGGCACGGTCGCGGGTGCCATCGCGGTGGCTCACCGCTGGCAGGCGCTGGTGCCGGGGCTGCCGGCCGTTGTCGGCGCCGTGGTGCTTGCGCAGGCGCTGCCGACCTGGATCGAGATCCCGGTTGAGGCCGGCGTCGGTCACTTGGTGGCGCTGCTGGTGGGCCTGCTGGCCGTGGCCGCCGTCGCCGGCCTGGCACGGCGCCGCGTGGCTGCTGCAGCGTGACCGTGGTGGCCGGGCTGGGCCGCGTCGTGCACAGAAAGCTGTCGCCGAGGTCAACGAAACACGGTCCTACCGCCGTCAGAGTCGCTGCGGTCTATCCGCCGTTAGTCCGCACTGCGTTACGGCGGCGAACCCGGCGCTGGGCGGCCGCACGCCGTGCTCGGCTGCGGCGACCACCAGCTCGACTTCACGGGTTCTTCCTACCCCTTTGCGGGCAGACGGCTTGAGCGGCTGGGGACGTGACCATCGAACTGCCGCAGGCGCCGGCGCAGGGGCTGCGTGGCTGTCGAGCGTGCCGCCGGCCGGCCCGTACTGGCGTATCTGGCACCCGTCGCGGCACGCCCGGGCCGCGGACACGCCGCACGCTACGGGCCGCTGCACCGGTTCGACCCGCATCCGGCCGCCCGCCGGCTGTCCACGAAGCCGTGTTCGTGCTCTGCGGCGCACTGGCGTTCGAGGTGTCGGCCCTCGAGGTGTTCCACCGCGGGCTGGAGGGCCGGCCCGCGACGGTCGACATCTGCCCGTCCTGGCGTGGGACACTCGTCGGTGCTCCCGCCCGTTCGCGGCTGTTCGACCTGACCTCCGCGGCCGACGCCGCCAGCGTCGGAGCGTCTGTCCGGCTCGGCGACACGAACCTCGACGCGGTCGGCTACGTACTCACCCAGGGCTGGGGGCGGTTCTTCCATGCCAGCCCCGGCATCCACGGGCTGCGGTTCTTCTCGTGTCGCGCAGCCGACCGCGGCGGGATCGCGGTCGCACTGTAGCGGGGGTCCGCGATCGGCGCGCCACGCGAGCAGCATCTTCTCGTCGACGACGCCCTGTGAGCCTACATGGTGTACACGCTCGACGCGGTCGGGGTTGCGGTGCACTGGGTTGCGCGCTGCCCACGGTGCTGACCCGCCCGGCACGGCGTGCGCACCCGCTGCCAGGCAGGGAGGCTGCGCACCGTGTTGGCCGGCGGGTGGTCGGGTAGTCCACACCCGCGACGGCGGCAACGAAGGGCGCCCCACAGGCCCCCGGCAGGCTCGCCGACACATCGTCTTGTCACCGGTTACGGGTTCTGTTTACCCCATCTGCCGGGAGCGGTGGTCGACTTGCGTGTCAGCGCAGGTCGGCGTCGAGCCAGTGCGGCCAGGGGCCCGGCTCGGGATGCGTGGTTGCCCAGCGCTCCAACGCCTCGGCAAGCCGTGGTGCCAGCACCCCCGACGGCCACCAGGACTTCAGCACGAACAGCACCACGCAGGTCGTCGCGTGGGCGAAGTCGCTGGCGTTCTCGGTCACGACCACGCGCTGCTCTGCGGTGGCGATCTCGATCAGCGCCTCGTCGGGCAGGTTGTCGACTCCCAGCTCGGCAGGCGTCACCGCGTCGTGGCCAGCGGCGTTCAGCCGCTCGGCGCCCTGCGGCGGGAACATCGCAGCGACCAGGAACCTCATGCAAGCAGTCGTTGCCGCTCCGCCGCGACCCGTTCGGCTTCTGCCAGCGCCCAACCCGACCTCGCCATGCGCGGGGTTGACCAGGGTTAGCCGTCCCACCACCGGAGCACGCGCAAGGCCCGCAGGGTCACCCACCGGGAGGGCTCGCCCTCGCCGTCGTCGACCTCGAACCAGGTGCGGCCTGTCGGGTTCCAGTCCAGCGGCCAGGTGCCGTCGCCCAGACGCCGTGATCGCACGCACTCGATGGCCTCGTTCAACCGGGGGTCGGGAGCCACGCCCGTCAGGGTCGCCGACGCGCGGAAGTAGTCAAGCCCGCGGAGCACGTCATAGTGCCAGCGATTGGGGTGGAGGAAGGACAGGTAGCGCTCGTCGGCCGGTTCGCCGGTGCTGAGCCGGCGGAACAGGGAGCGCTTGAGGAGGTACTCCTCGCCGGAGACCCGTGCCTCCCGCAGCTCGGGGGTGCCGCCGGTCACCCGCTCGTGCTCCAGCAGCCCCTCGAGGACGTTGATCGTCGTGTGGAACGACGCTCGGACCGAACCGTTCTCGGCCTCGCAGTTCCACCCGCCGTCCTCGAGGCGCTCGCCGAGCAGCCGGACGACGACCGGGGTCATGTCGACGCCGAAGTAGGTGCCGTTCGCGACGAGCGCGCCGTTGATGCAGGGCTCGACCTCGCCCTCCCAGTAGGGCTGGTTGTCGTGCTCCCAGTGAGCGTTGGCGCCGATGAGCTCGACCATCCGCCGCGCCCGGTCCGAGGTCGGGTCGAACCCGAGCTCGCGCAGCTGGGCCAGCGAATGCGATGTGGACGTCCACGGCTGCCCGGGCTCGTCACCGCCCCAAACGTAGTCGGCGGGGAAGTGCGCGCCGCCCGCCCACTGCCCGTCCTCGTCCTCGAAGGACAGCAGACGCGCGCCCCAGCCCTCGGTCTCGACCCTCGCCCGCTCCGCCGCCCAGTCCGCCGGTGGGGCGTCGAGCAGGTCGCGCATGACCTGCCAGCGGATCGACGGGTCGGAGTGCTCCGGGTCGAGGAGCCAATCGATCACCCTGTCGGTGTCCGTCATGCCTGGAGCCTACCGGCTGAGGTGCGGCCGGTCGGAGGCGACCGAGAAACCGCGCGGACGATTCGTAACACCCGGGTGATACGGGCGTACCCGCGCAGGACCACGAAGGAGGCGCGATGACGGCGCAGAACCCATCCAACGACCAGCCCTGGCACGCAGCTGGAGCAGGCGCTCAGGACCGCGACGCAGCAGCAGCGCAACGATGCACCTCGACGGTGGCTGGAGGCTCCTGTGCTGTCAGCCGCTCGGATCGCCCGGCGACGGGGACGCGCCCTCATCGAGGAACGACGAGATGGCAGCGGCGAACGCGGTGAGGTCGTCGAGGTGGTCGAGGTGGGCCCACACGAGCTTCGGGTCGACGCCGGTGGAGGCGTGCACGAGCACGTTGCGCAGGCCAGTAGCCGACCGCAGCCGCTATGCCAGCGGCGCGGGGATGTAACCGGTGCGGGCGAGCAGCGCGAACGCAGATCCGTAGTCCTCAGGGAAGTCCTCAGGGACCTCCGCGGTCTCCTCCGCAGGGACGTGCAGCGCGACGTCGATCGCGGCCTGGATCGCGACCTGCAGGTGGCGTTCGGTCTGCGCCTGGAGGTCGAGGTCGTCGAGGAAGCGAGTGCGGTCACCCTCGGCGACCGCCCGCAGGGCGGCGACGCGCCGGTCGATCTGGCGCAGGCGGCGTCGCACGACCTCAGGGTCGACCAAAGCGGCCCTCCATCACGCGGCGGCGCAGGCCCTCGTCGAGCACACGACGCAACGGTGCGGTGTCGGGATACCGGTCGACGGTGCGAACCCTGTGCTCGACGCGCGCAGGCTCGTCGCGGCAGACGAGCAGGACACCGTCGCGCAGCACCCGATAGGCGAGCGCGACCGGCGCGTCGTTCAAGATCACGACGTCGACGGTCTCCCCCCAACGCGCCGCTCAGCTCGAGGCGCCGCCGGTGCGTGTCGGCCGTGTCGGTGAGCAGCACGGCGACGTCCGCATCCGACTCGGGCCGGGCCGTCCCACGCGCCCGTGAGCCGAACAGGTACGCGACGGCCACATCCGGCTCGGCGCCGAGCCGAGCCGCAAGGCGCTGCGCGTCGCGCTGCCCTGCCGCGTTCGTGGTCATCACGGGCCTCCTTGTGGGCGCTCACGCTAGCGTGCACCGGCGACGAGGCCCACGACATGCCCCTGGCGGCGGCCGTGCGGCGCTGCACGCCACCGCCGGCGCTCGCCGCTGAGAGGTGCCGCTCGTCAACGGCGCCCGCGTCGTGCAGACTCCGGGCGCAGGCGGACGGACAGGGAGGCGGACATGGCCACGCCGGTGACGGTACGCGAGCAGATCGTCCTGCCCGTGCCGGTCGAGGCCGCGTGGGCGTTCCTCGGCGACACCCCCCGGATGGTCGCGCTCGATCCGCTGCTCGAGGCCTACGAGCCCGAACGCGGGCACATCGAGGAGGGGACCCCGAACCGGGTCACGACCCGCGTCGGGCCGCTGCGACTCACGGCCACGTCGCGCACCGAGGTCATCGCTGCCCCCCACCGGGCCGTCTTCGTCTCGGTGCAGCCGACCCGACCGGTCCACGTGCGCACCGAGGACACGCTCGAGCCCGACGCCGACGGCTGCCGCTACACCGTCACGAGCACACTGACCCCGACCGTGCCGGTCATCGGCCCGCTCGCCGCCCGCCTCATGGCACGGGTCGTCGCCCGGAGCCGCCGCGAGCTGATGCGCCGCCTGCGTGAGGCCCTGACCCCACGGTGATGCGCGACCCATGTGCGACCGGCCACCTGTGGCCGCCCCGCAGCGCCGCTACCGTAACGCTAGACACATGGGACGATTGCAGCGACTCCGCGAGCGGCTGGTGCTCGGCTCGGTCCTCCGCCAGGTCGACGGCGACGAGGAGGTCCTCGCCTGGACCCATGCAAAGGTCCCCGGCACCCGTGCGCCTGCCGTGCTCGTCGTGACGAACCGGCGCTGCCTGCTGCACGTTGCGAGCGCGGCCGTCCCTGACCTGTCGACGCCGCTGTCGCAGCTGTTGGGCTTCCGGTTCAACCGCCGCACCCCGGAGGTCGTGCGGGTGCAGCTGTGCGGCGACGGGCACGAGGTCGAGGTCGAGCTGTCGCTGAGCCACCGCACCCGCTCGCGGGCGGTCGGCCGCGTCCTGTCGGCGCTGACCCGCTACGACATCGCTGGGCCCGACACCTTCGACCCGGCGCTGTCCTCGCCGCTGCCGCCGATGGTCCGCAACGCCCGCCACCACGCCCGCAAGGTGCTGCTCACCGTGATCGGCGTCCTCGTGCTGCTCGTCAGCGTCGTGTTCGCATCGCCGTTCGTGCCCGGCCCCGGCGCGCTCACCGCCGTGGCGGGCATCGCGATCCTCGCGCGGGAGTACGAGTGGGCCCGTGACGTGCACGTGTGGGCCGCGCGGATGGCAGACCACTTCCTGTCGTGGATGCGCGGGCTCCGCCGCAGACGCCAGGGCGACGACGCCGTTGCCGCCTTGCACCGCCGGAGCCAGGACGACGAGCCCGACCGCGACGCCTTCGCCGAGGCGGGCTGAGCCCGCTCCGTCCGGCGGCGCCGGACGGAGGCGGCGTCCCCCCAGTCGTCGTGGTGCGAGGCGGCTGAGCGTTATCCACAGGGCGGACGCACGAATCCTCCTGCCTTCGCGCCAGTTGGCATAGCGTCGGGGCATGGACAACGACGCCCTCATCCGTAGTGTCCGCGACGCCGCCGAGCGCGTCGACTCCTGCCTGCAAGAGGTCGAGGACGCGCGCCGGGGCCTGCACCGCGCAGCGCTGCGGGCGCTCATGGCCGTGGATGGCGACTGCGAACGGGAGCAGGCACTCGTCGCCGCGCTCTACTGGGACATCCAAACCGTGCCGGTCAAGACCCTCGAGGCGGTGATCGGCTCGTCCGCGCAGGTCCGAGCGCTCGCTGGTCCCGGCCCACTCCTGGGCCGCTGTCACGACTGCGACGCCCCGGTGCGCGCGACAAGCCGCACGCACCTCGCCACCGGTGTCGAGCGCTGTCAGCCCTGCGAGCGACAGCGCCGGCCCCGCCCGGGATCCACCTGGCAGGACGGCTGGGGTGCCGACCTGCCGGCCCCTGACGCGTCGCCGGCCGACGTGCCGCCACTGTGGGCGGATGCTGGTTGGAGCGCCGGCGCCGGCCCGGACGAGGCAACCGGCCCGCAGGCCGGCGCCGGCTCGTGACCGGCGGCGCTCCCGCAGCGACCTGCACATGCTACAGTATGAGCATGTTGACGCGGCGGCTGCAGGTGCTCATCGACGACGAGCGCCACCGCCGCCTCGAGGCCGAGGCCGCACGCCGGGGCGTGGCAGTGGCGGTGCTCGTCCGCGAGGCCCTGGATGCGGCCTATCCGACGACGGCCGACGAGCGGCGCGCTGCGGCCGACCGCATCCTCGCCGCGGACCCGATGCCCGTCCCCGACGTCGCAGAGCTGCGTCGCGAGCTCGAGGAGCTGCGGGGCCGGCGGGGATGATCCTGCTCGACACGACGGTGCTCGTCTACGCCGTCGGTGACGAGCACCCCCTGCGTTCGCGGTCTCGTGAGCTCATCGAGGCGCTCCGCGACGGCCGCCTGCGCGCTACGACGACCGCCGAGGTCGTGCAGGAGTTCGCCCACGTCCGCAGCCGCCGGCGCGCTCGCAGCGAGGCGGCCGACCTCGCCGAGGACTTCGTCCATCTCCTGCGCCCGCTCACCGTCGTCGACGAGGACGACGTCCGAGCCGGACTCGACCTCTTCCGCCGCAACGAGGCCCTCGGGGCGTTCGCTGCGGTCCTCGCCGCGGCGGCACTGCGGCGCGACGTCGCGGCGCTCGTCTCGGCCGACCGCGCGTTCGCCAGTGTGGAAGCGCTGAACTACGTCGATCCACGCGCGCCTCGCCTCGTCGAGCGGTGCACGCTCGGGTAGGCGAGGCGACGCGCCTGCGACGCGCCTGGAGGGGCTTCGACTGGCGACACCGGTCGCCGGCAGCCCCGCGACCGGAGCGTGGGGCTCAGCGTGGGGCGGCTGCGAGCAGCTGCGGATCGCCCTCGACCAGGAAGGTGAAGTCGTCGCCGACGTGGCGGCGCAGCGTGCGCATGACGCGCTCGCCGTCGTCGAACGGGCCCTGCATGTAGAACGGTTTGCCGTAGCGGCCCAAGCCGATGGCGCTGGGTTCCTCGAGCGGTTCGAGATGGCCCGCGGCCCGGCGGAAGTCCGGGTGCGGCTTGAAGCCGAGCTCGCGCGCGTACGCGGCGCCGCCCCACACGAGCTCGCGGGCGAGGTCGATCGGTGCCTCCACCGGCTCGCCGTCGAAGCCGCCGAAGAACTCCCCGCGGAACCAGCGCAGCTCGCTGCGGCTCATCTCCCGCGGCCCGAGGGCGTCCTTGACGCCGAGGCAGTACGTGTCGACGAGGTAGCCGCACACCGACAGCCCGCCGCGGCGGCTCGCGCGGGCGACGAGCACCCCGGCGAGGCCCGCGGTGTCGCTGCCGCAGCCGTCACGGTCGGGCCAGCCCCGGTCGGCCGGGACCGCCAGCCCGGCGCTCCAGCCCGGGCTCACCCAGCAGCCCCCGAGCGTCGGGTCCGCCGGCGGCTTGGCATGCTCCTGCGCGGCGGCGCGCACGAGCGCCGCCGCGTGAGCCGGCCGCAGCCCCAGCGTCCGGGCGATCGCCTTGGGCGAGCGGCCTTCAGCACGTAGGGCGCGGATGCGTTCGAGCAGCGCGGCGTCGTCCATGGCGTCCTTGTACCAAGCGAGCGCGCGGCGGTGGGGGAGGTCGCTCCGGATGGACAGGACACGCGCGGTCGCGTAGGACGTGCGCATGACTGCACTCCGCACGCAAGCGCGCCGATGATCGCGCGGCCCTGGCTGTCCGAGCACGTGCTGCGCGCCGCGGCCGACCCGGTGATCTTCGAGCGCGGCCGGGACTACGCCGACGAGGGCCTCGTCGACCTCACCGAGCTCGGCGCCGACCACGTGTCCGCGACGGTGCACGGCAGCCTGCCCTACGAGGTCGAGCTGGCCGACGAGGACGGGGCCCTGACCTGGGTCTGCACGTGCCCCTACGCCGAGGACGGCAGCTTCTGCAAGCACCTCGTCGCAGCAGGCCTCGCCGCCGCCGATCGTGCCGGGCGCCCGCGGCTGTCCGAACCGGCCCGCGGCGGCACGATCACCGACGCCGAGCTGCGCGGCTGGCTCGCCGGCCATCAGGTGCCCGACCTCGTCGCGCTGCTCATGGGCGCCGCCGGGCGCAACCTCGAGCTGCGCCGCGAGCTCGAGCTGCGTGTGGCCGCCGAGCGCGGCCTGGCGCCGGACTTCCGGGGCTACGACGCCGATCTGGCGGCCGCGTTCGACACCGGCGGGTTCGTCGGCTGGCGCGACATGTACGACTGGACCAGCGACGTCGACGCGGCGCTCGACCGCGTCGCCGAGCTGCTCGACGCGGGCTTCGCCGACGCCGCCGTGGCGCTCGTCGAGCGCGGCTTGGCCTACCTCGAGGGTGCGTACGGCCACGTCGACGACTCGGCCGGGCAGCTCGTCGACATCGCCGAGCGGCTCACCGACCTGCACCTCGCCGCCATCGCCGCGGCCGACGTCGACCGCGCCGCGGTCGCCGAGCGGGTGCTCGAACTCGCGCTCGCCTCCGAGCTCGACACGTTGCGCGTGCGGCTCGGCGACTACCGTGCCGTCCTCGGAGACGAGGGGTGGGGGGCGCTGCACCAGGCCGCGCGAGCGCTCTGGGCGACCGTGCCCGCGCGCGGTCCCGGTGACGACGACCCGGACCGCTACGGCCGGCGCCTGGGCATCGTGACGGTGCTGGAGGCGCTCGCCGGCGCCGACCTCGACGCGCTGCTCGAGATCCGCGCACGGTCGCTCGCCCACCCCTACGACTGGGTGCGCATCGTCGAATTGTGCGCGCACCGCGGTCGCGACGACCTCGCCGTCGACTGGGGCGAGCGCGGCCTGGCGGCGTTCGGCGACGAGACGGACGCGCGGCTGGCGGACGCGCTCGCGGACGCCTACGCCCGCACCGGCCGGCTCGCCGACGCGCTCGCG
>SKPY01000195.1 GCA_007119305.1 Nitriliruptorales bacterium | reverse complement strand
GGCGGCCGCCGGGGAGATCACCGTGCGGATGGCGAACCAGGACCTGTTCTGGCACACCTTCACCATCGACGAGCTCGACGTCGACCTGTTCGTGGCGGTGGGTGGCGAACGCGCGGTCACGTTCGAGGCCCCGGCCGGGACCTATCCCTACTACTGCCGCATCCCCGGCCATGAGACGAGGATGCAGGGCACGCTCGTGGTGCACGAGTAGGAGCGCTGCGGCCACCAGCAGTTCGTAACGATTTCGGAACGCTGACGCGGTAGAGGAGTGCCATGAGCACGATCACGCAGACCGTCCGGCGGGTGCTGCGCCGACGCCCAGCCGCCGCCCTGGAGGTCGACGTCGACCTCGAGGCGGTGGCCGGCCACGAGGAGTTCCCGCCCTTCGACATCGCTCCGGACGACCCGCTGCTGACCTACTTCGCGGCCTCAGCCGGCGCGGTGCAGGTCGACCACCTCGAGCTCGACTCGCCCGCGCTGCGGGCGATGCGCGAGGCCGGGGTGAAGGTCGTGGTGCCGCTGGTCAGCCAGGGCGAGCTCATCGGGCTGCTCAACCTCGGCCCGCGGCTGTCGGAGCGCGACTACTCGAGCGACGACCGCAAGCTGCTGGAGGAGCTCGCCACCCACGCCGCACCGGCCATCCGTGTCGCCCAGCTCGTGCGCGAACAGGAGGCCGAGGCGCGTGAACGCGAGCGCCTGCAGCAGGAGCTGCGTGTCGCCACCCTCATCCAGCAGCAGTTCCTGCCCAAGGAGCTGCCCGGTCTCGGCGGCTGGCAGGTGGCGGCCTACTACCAGTCCGCCCGCGAGGTCGGCGGCGACTTCTACGACTTCATCGAGCTACCCGGCGACCAGGTCGGCATCATCGTCGGCGACGTCACCGACAAGGGCGTGCCCGCGGCCCTCGTCATGGCCACCACGCACAGCCTGCTGCGGGCAGAGGCGCCACGGCTCATCGAGCCCGGACGCGTGCTCGAGCGCGTGAACGAGCTGCTCGTCGACGAGATGCCGCCGAACATGTTCGTGACCTGCCTGTACGCGGTGCTGGACCCGGCGACGGGGCGGCTGCGGATCGCCAACGCCGGCCACAACCTGCCCTACGTCGCCACCGCCGACGGGCCGGTGGAGCTGCGTGCCCGGGGACTGCCGCTCGGGCTGATGGCCGGGATGACCTACGAGGAGGTCCAGGCCACGCTTGAGCCTGGCGAGGGCATGCTGCTGCACAGCGACGGCGTCGCCGAGGCGCACAACCCCGAGCGCGAGATGTTCGGCTTCCCCCGCCTGCTGGACCTCGTCGACCGCACGCTCGGCGGGCAGGAGCTCATCGACCGGATCCTCGACGAGCTGCGGGCGTTCACCGGCGCGGGCTGGCTGCAGGAGGACGACATCACGCTGGTCACCCTGCAGCGCTCCTCGGGGGCTGGGCACTACGACGCTGGCCCAGCAACCGCAGCCGCCCTGACGAACGGGGACGCGCACGAGCTGCTGGCGCAGTTCACGGTCCCCAGCGCCTCCGGAAACGAGCGCATCGTCATGGACCGGGTCGCCGACGCCCTCACGGGCTACGACCTCGACCCTGCCCGCCTCGAGCGCCTCAAGACCGCGGTGGCCGAGGCCACGATGAACGCCATGGAGCACGGCAACGCCTACCGGGAGGACCTGCCGGTCGCGGTGCGGCTGTACGCCTCGGAGACCGCCGTGCGGGTGCTCATCACCGACCATGGCGGCGAGGGCGACATCCCCGAGGCGACCACCCCCGACCTCGAGGCGAAGCTCGCCGGCCTGCAGTCTCCCCGCGGGTGGGGGCTGTTCCTGATCCAGAGCATGGTCGACGCGGTCACCACGTCACATGACGGCGGGCGCCACACCATCGAGCTCGTTCTGCACACGGAAGGGGACAGCAATGCCAGCCACCCCGTTTGACGCCAGCGTGCGCCAGCGCGACGCCTCGGCGGTCATCGACCTGTTCGGCGACATCAACGCTGCGGCCAAACACGGCCTCGACGCGGCGTACGCCGACGCCATCGCCGCCTTCCCCGACCGAGTGCTCCTCAACTTCGGGGCCGTGGACTACATCAACTCCACCGGCATCGCGCTGATCGTCGGGCTGCTCGCCCGGGCGCGCGCAGAGGGCCGTGAGGTCGTGGCGTTCGGACTCGACGACCACTACCGGGAGATCTTCACCATCACCCGCCTGTCGGACTTCATGTCCCTGTTCCCCGACGAGGACACCGCCGTCGGCGAGCAGCCGACACCCGCGCTGTGACCGTATGCCCAGGCACAACAGAGGAGAGCACGCCATGACCCAGCAGACCGCAGCGCTGGATGTCCAGACGGTCAGCCCGCGCACCGCCATCATCCGCATCGCCGGCGACCTGACCGCCGCCCGCGAGGCCGCGCTCATGGACGCCTACAACGCCGCAGCGACTGCTGAGACGCGAGCGGTGATCCTCGACTTCACCAACCTCGAGTACATGAACTCGACCGGCATCGGCCTGCTCGTGACGCTGCTCGTCCGCGCCAACCGCCAGCGGCAGAAGCTGCTGGCCTGCGGGTTCACCGACCACTACCGCCAGATCCTCGAGCTGACCCGGCTCGACGATGCCATCGGCATCCACGACACCGAAGCGGACGCGATCACCGCCGCTGAGTCCTGACCCACAAGGAGCGCACGCAGATGGACACCCCCGCCCCGCCCCAGCCCCTACCGCAGACACCGCACATGCCAGCGAGTGACGCCGACTACTGGGCCCGTCGGGTCGAGCGGCTCACCGTCGGGGACCTGCCTGCCAACGCGCGGAACCTCAACGTCGACGGCCGCAGGGTCACGAGCCCCGTCCAGGGCTTCGGCAAGATGTGGCAGAAGACCTACCGCATCCGGCTCGAGGGCAGCGACGCAAGCCCCGAGGAGGTCATCGCAACCTGGCGAGCACGCTTCAACGAGTTCTGGCCAAAGCGCAACTGGTTCTTCGGCTCGCTCGACGGCATCAAGCCGGGTGATGTCGCGGTCCTGCAGCTGTCGATGCTCGGCATGCCGATCACGACCGGAGTGCTCGTCCTCTACGCCGACGACACGACCTTCACCGTCATGACCCCCGAAGGCCACCAGTTCGCTGGCTTCAACACGTTCTCGGCCCACCGCGACGGTGAAGTCACCTGCATCCAGATCCAAGCGCTCATCCGCGCCAGCGACCCCCTCTACGAGCTCGCCTTGCCGATCGTCGGACACCGCATGGAGGACCGCTTCTGGCGGTACACGCTCCGGGCGCTCGCCGCCGAGTTCGGCGTGGCAGGCCACGACGTCTCCCTCGAGCGCACCTGCATCGACCCGCGACGGCAGTGGCGCAGGTGGACGAACGTCTGGAACAACGCAGCGATCCGCTCGATCCTGTGGTTGCTCGCGACCCCGCTGCGCTGGCTGGTCAAGCCGTTTCGCCGCGAGCGGACGGCAACACAGCAGCAGGGACCGGTGCTGCGTGAGCAGGCCGGACCGCCCGTCGCACAACCGAGCCAGCAGACCGCGGGCCCGCAGGCCCCCGTCCTGGTCGTCGGACGACACGGACCGTTCCTCGACGTGCAGCCGACGCTGCATGCGGCGGTGGACCACCTTGCTCGCGAGCACCTGAGCGGGGACATGCAGCTCGACGCGTGCGACTACTTCGACGGCCT
>SKPY01000356.1 GCA_007119305.1 Nitriliruptorales bacterium | reverse complement strand
TGGCGGCGGCCCGTCGGGGAACAGGCGCGCAAGCTCGCTGATCTCGGTGTAGCGCTGCTCAAGCCGGGCCAGCCGCCGTACCGCCAGCGTCGCCTGCGCGGCGCGGAGCTCCTCGCTGGCCTCCTCGGCCGTGCGCCTGGCGTCATCCCGGCGGCGCGCAAGCGCGAGGTACTCCTCGTGGGCCGACTCCGCGTGCTCGAGGTCGGCCCGCGCGCGCTCGACGGCGTCCAGCGCCTTGCGCAGCGGCTTGGTCGCGCCCCGCCGGTCGGCCCCGACGTGCTCCCGCTGGAACTCCCGCAGGCGCGCGAGCGCGGCCGCTGCCGTATCGTCGGCGCCGCCGGTGGCCGCGGCTCGCTGCAGCGCCTCCTGGAGGTTCTCGGGCTGCTGGAGGATGGCGAGCACCTCTGCCTGGCGGACGCACACGGTCGGCAGCAAGGTCTGCCGGGTCAGCCCGAACAGCAGCGCCCCGTCGGGGCTGCCGTCCTGCATGTACTCGTCGGACACGTCGGTGCCCAAGACCGCGTCTCGAATGCTGCAGTCAACCTGGCCGTCGAGGTCCTGACGCAGCTCGAGGCGGCGCCCGTCGGCGAGCTCGACCACCGCCTGGACGCGCCAGTGCCGCCCGTCCCAGGGTCGGTGGCGGGCGGTGAACTCCCGCTCGGCCCTGCGCGGAGCCCCCCTGGCGCGGCGCATGCCGCACAGCGCGGCGTACAGCGCCGCGTGCCAGGTCGACTTGCCGGATTCGTTCGGGCCCCACACGAGCGTCATGCCCGGGGCGAGCTCGAGCCGCTCGCTCGCGAACGGCCCGAACGCCTCGGCGGTGACGTGGACGAAGCGCATCAGTCCACCTCGAGGTCGTCGCGCCCTGCCAGGGCTCGCAGTCCCGTGGTGAGCACGCGCCGGCGCGCGTCCTCGTCGAGGCCGGCGTCCAGCACGTCGCGGACGAACTGGCCGCGCACCGTCTCCTCTTGCGCGATCGTGTCGACGTCGTAGGCGGTGGTCAGGCGACCGAGGCGCACCTGCAGGGCGTCGAGGCCCTCCAGGCCCAGGCTTGCCGGCCTGAGGTCGGTGCGCGCGTGCAGGTCGACGTCGGGCGCCAGGTCGCCGGAGACGGTGAGCCGCGCCACGCCGCCGAGGCCGTCCAGCTCGGCTCGGGCGCGCTCGCGGACGTCCTGCAGGCTGGCGCAGCCGGTGACGTCGACGGTGACGTGGTGCGCCTCGGTGACGGCGACGAGCCGCCAGTGCCTGGTGACCGACCCGTCGGCGCCGACGTCGGCGATGACCGCGCCGCGAACCCCGTCCTCGCCGAACGTGAGCGGGTCGGGGTTGCCCGGGTAGGTGTGGTGCTCGGCCTCGGAGGGTCGGTGGTAGTGACCGAGGAAGGCGTGGTCCAGGCCTGCCGCGGGGATCTGCACGGCATCGAACGGAGCGTGTGGCTGTTTGCCGGTCTCCTGGAAGGCAAACGAGGCGCGCTCAGAGCCGTGGAACAAGGCGACGTGCACACCGCCGCGGTTGACGACAAAGCCGCGGTCGAGGAACCCGTCGGTGTTCGCCGGCGCGCGGTGGGCGGCGCCCCACAGGGTCAGGCCGTCGGCGAGCTCCAGCGGGGTGAGCCTGGCCTCGGTGAACAGGTGGACGTTCGCAGACCACGACACCTGGTGGTACAGGCTTTCGGGGCCGAGCCAATCGTGGTTGCCCGGCGCGAGGACCACCCGCCGGGAGGTCGCGCCGAAGACCTCGCGCAGGAACGCGGCGGTGTCGGGTGTGAACCGGTCGTGCTCGTACAGGTCCCCGCCGCACAAGACGGCGTCAGCGTCGACCTCGTCGGCGAGGGCCATGATGTTGCCCAGCGTGTCCCGCAGCGCGTGCCGGCGCCGCCGCGCGGCCGCCGGCGGCGCCCACGTGAACGACGTGTCCAGATGCAGGTCGCTGAACACCACGAAGCGCACTCAGGTCACCTCCCCACGTGTGGTGTACCGCGCTGCTGTGACATGAAGCCCCCTGGCGCCCCGAGACCCCCAGCACCCGACAGGAGGGTAGCTCAGAACGCGACCGGGCCAGCGCATGGTTGCGTCAGTCCGCTGACGCTCCGAGGGCGGCCCCGCAGCGCCAGCTCGTCGAGGGCGCCCCCTCGACACGCTGCGGAGCTCAGGCAGCGGGCTTCCTCATGGCCCTGCAGGCGGCTGGGGCGTATGCACGAGCAACGGAGCGACCGCGGCGAGCCTGTGGAAGTCGGCATCGTTGTGCAGCAACGGGACCCGCTCGCGGATACAGACGGCGGCGATCAGGCAGTCGATCGTCTTGCGCACGGTGTAGCCCTTGGCGCGGGCCGTCCGGTACAGCCGGGCCGCGCGGGTGAAGTCGTCGAGGTGCTCAAGCGGCAGGATGTCGAAGGCGCTCAGGTGCTGCTCGACACGCCGCGCCTGCCGATCCGTGCGCAGTCCCTGGAGGACCTCGGTCAGGATGACGTCGGTGAGCGCAACGCCGGCATCCTGCTCGATGAGGGCGACCAGCTCGGCGACGTGCGGCTCGTCGGCACCGCGGAAGAAGTCCACCCACACGGTGGTGTCGACGACGATCACGTGGTTCGGGACCGTCGGCTCTCGTCGAGGTCGCCGGCCCAGTCGATCTTGCCGTGCAGGCGCAGGACGGCCTGGCG
The DNA here is from genome assembly GCA_007119305.1 of Nitriliruptorales bacterium. Classification (GTDB taxonomy): domain Bacteria; phylum Actinomycetota; class Nitriliruptoria; order Euzebyales; family Egibacteraceae; genus SKPY01. Next base: position 1,008 of record SKPY01000356.1, on the reverse strand, counting down.
GTCCTTGCGGCGGACGAGCTCGCGCAGCGCGTACTCGACGGTGGCGCGCTTGGTCTTCGTGCCGGCGATGCGCTGGGCCTCCGCAAGGAGGTCGTCGTCGATGTCGATGTTCGTTCGCACGCTGCCAGGATACACATTTCCACCACGCCTTGGTGTATCGCGAGCAGGTGCCACGAGTGGGGCCTCGTCCTGCACGCTGATCGAGGAAGCGGACCAGTGCACTCGCCGGCACGCGCGTGGATCGCGGGCTGGTTGGCGCCTGCCCGCACGCCGGCGAAGGCTGCCAGCGCATACGCTTGGTGTCGTCCACAGCCGTCGCGGACTGGAGGCACCCGATGCGCGGGTCACGGGGTAGCGTCGACGACATGGGCGAAGTCCAGGTCCGTCCGCTGCGCCGCGTCGAGTACGACGTGCTCGTCGACCAGGGGATGTTCGGCGAGGACGAGCCCGTCCAGCTGCTCGACGGGGAGCTCGTCGTCTTGAGTCCGCAGAAGGCGCCGCACGCCGGCATCGTGGAAGCGCTCACCGAGCGGCTCGTGCCCGCCCTGGTCGGTGCGGCGCGGGTGCGGGTGCAGCTGCCGCTCGTCGCCGGCGAGTACTCCGAGCCCGAGCCCGACATCGCGATCGTGCCCGCCGACGAGCCGCGCGACCGGCATCCGCAGCGGGCGTTGCTCGTGATCGAGGTCGCCCACGAGACGCTCCGGCTCGACCTGGTGCGCAAGGCGCGGATCTACGCCGCTGCGGGCGTGCCGGTCTACTGGGTGATCGACGTGCACAACGACCTCGTGCACGTGCACACCGAGCCCACCCCCGACGGCTACGCCGGGGTCAGCCAGCACGGTCCCGACGAGCAGCTCGACGCCTGCGGCGTGCCGCTCACCCTGCGCGCGTTGCGCGAGCTGTAAGGCGCGCCGATCGGAGGCGTCGCACGCCGAAGCCCCCGCGCAGGTAGGTTCCGGACATGGACCATCGGGAGCGCCGCGCCGCGGTCGAGGCCGCCGAAGGGGT
>SKPY01000025.1 GCA_007119305.1 Nitriliruptorales bacterium | reverse complement strand
GATGCGGCGGTCGATCTTGCGGCGGTCGACCTCGAGCTGCGTCTCCCCCGGTCCGCGGAACGCACCGATGCCGCCCGCCTGCTGCGACAGCGCCTGCCCCCAGCCCCGCAGCCGCGGCAGCAGGTACGTGAGCTGGGCGAGCTCGACCTGCGCCTTGCCCTCGCGGCTGGACGCGTGCTGCCCGAAGATGTCGAGGATGACGATGGTGCGGTCGAGCACCTTGACGTTGAGGCGTTCCTCGAGGTTGCGCTGCTGCGCAGGCGTGAGCTCGTCGTCGAAGATCGCGGCATCCGCGCCGAGCTCGGTGACGACGTGGCCCAGCTCCGCGACCTTGCCACGCCCGATGAACGTGGACGGATCAGGAGCGTCGCGGCGCTGGGTCACCCGCCCGAGGGTCTCCGACCCGGCGGTGTCGGCGAGCAGCTCGAGCTCGTCGAGGGAGGCGTCGACGTCGCGGCCCGTCCGCCCGCGGGTCTGGAGGCCGACGAGCACCGCCTGCTCGACGGGCCGGAAGATCGCCACGCCCTCCTGGGGCGCATGGTCCGCGACGCGCTGGGCGGCCTGGCGCCGGCGCTGTGCCCGCGACAGGGTGAGGGCACCCTCGCCGGCGTCGCGTGGACGTCGCTGGTTCGCTGCGGCGGACTCGGTCATGCCATCCCCTCCCCCGCAAGGGCCGGTCGGACGACGTCTGCCAGCCAGGCAGGCTCGATCACACCACGGGCCACCTCGACGGCGGGCCCGGTCACGTACAGGGATTCCGCGGTCCAGTCGACCTCGAGGGCTCCGCCCGGGACCTCGACGGTCACCGCCCGACCGGCGAGGCCGCGCAGGTGCGCGGCGACCGCCATCGCGCTGGCTCCGGTGCCGCTCGCCAAGGTCTCGCCCACGCCCCGCTCCCAGATACGGCCGGCGACGCGGTTCGGGCCACGGGCACTGATGAACTCCACGTTCGTGCCCTGCGGGAACGCCTCGTGGCCCTCGAGGTAGGGCCCGAGCCAGCCGACCGCTGCGGTCTGGGGGTCGTCGACGACGAGCACCGCGTGCGGGTTGCCCATCGAGACCGTCGTCACCTCCACGAGGCGCTGCTCGGCCGTGACCGCGACGCCGACCCCCGGCGGCAGCGCCGGCCCCCGCCCGGCGGCGGCGACCGTCTCCGGGCTGACGTCGACGGTGAGCGTGCCGGAGTGCCTCGGCGCGCCCATGTCCACGCGCACGCTGGCGACAGCACCGCCGGGATGGCGTGCCGTGACCTCGACCGTTCTGACGCCTGCGCGACTGCCGACGCGCACGCGGTCACCGTCGACGAGGCCGGCGTCCACGACGTACTTGGCGACGCAGCGCACCCCGTTGCCGCACATCTCCGCGAGCGACCCGTCAGCGTTGCGGTAGTCCATGAACACGTCGGCATCGGCGGCGGGCGCCAGCCGGATGACCCCGTCGCCGCCGATCCCCGTGTGGCGGTCGCACAGGGCCCGCGCGAGCACCGCGTCGAGACCGAGCGCGCCGTCCAGGTCGGGCAGCAGGACGAAGTCGTTGCCGGTGCCGTGCACCTTCACGAACTCCACCAACCGAGCCACTGCCTCCTTAGCGACCACGCTCACCGGTGCTTGCGACCGGGTCCCCGGCGGCGCGCACGACCGCGTCGCACGCGTCCTCGGGTACCGTCCATGTTACCCGCGGGTCCGCGGCGAACCAGCGCTGCTGGCGAGCGGCGTACCGCCGCGACCGCGTCGTCGTGCGCTCCAGCGCGTCCGCGAGACTGCAGCGGCCACGCAGGTGCTCGAAGACCTCCGCGTAGCCGATCGCCTGCCGGGCGGTGGGCGACAGCGCCCGGCGGTGGAGCCGCCGACACTCGTCGACGAGCCCCTCGGCGAGCATCCGGTCCACGCGCTGGGCGATGCGCCGGGCCAGCCGCGCCCGCTCCAGCTCGACCCCGACCACGCGCAGGCCCTCGTAGACGGACCCGAAGGCGTCCCAGGCCCGCCGCCAGTCGCTGAAGCGGCGGCCCGTCAGCTCGACGACCTCGAGCGCGCGCACGGCGCGGCGCAGGTTCTGGGGGTCCATGCGTGCCGCCGCGTCCGGGTCGACCGCGGCGAGGTCCGCGTGCGCCCGCAGGGCGTCGCCGCGGTAGCGGGCGCTGATCCGTGCACGGACCGCAGGGTCGGTCGGCGGGAACTCCAACGGATCCACCACCGCGCGGAAGTACAGGCCGGAGCCCCCGACGAGCAACGCCACCTTGCCCCGGCCCCGCACGTCAGCGACCGCCGCCCGCGCGACCCGTTGGAACCAGTCGACGCTGCACTCCTGTTCGGGTTCGAGCAGATCGAGGCCGTGATGGGGGACGCGGGACCGCTGCTCCGGGCTGGGCTTGGCCGTGCCCACGTCCATGCCGCGGTAGACCGTGAACGCGTCGACGGCCACGATCTCGGCGGCGCAGCGTTCCGCCGCCTCGAGCGCGATCGCCGACTTCCCGGCCCCGGTCGGGCCGACCAGTGCGACGACCGGTGGTAGGTCACTGGCCACCGCCACGGTCCCCTCCTCAGGCACCCTGCGCGACCAGGTAGCCCACGCCCTGCGGGGCCGAGTAGTGGCGGCGCACGAGCCCGAGCTTGGTGGCCGCCAGCGCCCCGTGCAGCGCCGCCAGCGCCGGCCACCCGCGCGCACCCACGCGCTGTGCCTCGTCCGGCGCGAAGCACTTCAGCTGGTCGAGCCGGCCTGCGTCCACCGCCTCCACGATGCGAGCGTCGAAGTCCTCGGCACCGTCGACGACGTGCAGCGGCGACGCCGGCCCCAGACCGGCGGACAGGTCGCCCGCCGCGACGAGCACGCAGCGCCGGTCGGGATCAGCGAGTCCGTGCGCGATGGCGGCGCCGGTCGCGGCGAGCGTGTCGAACGAAGCGGTGGCCGGCACGGTGAGCGCCACCACCGCGCGCTTCTTGCCGAGCAGCAAGGTGAGCACCGTCAGGTCGAGCGGCAGCGGCGCCTCGGTCGCCATCGGCAGCCGCGTCGCGACGGCGATGCGGCGGGCCACCTCGAGGTCGACGCGCGGGCGCGCGCAGATGTCGGGCCGACCCTCACCGGCGAGCGAGGCCTCGGCGCGCCTGAACACGCGACCGGTCATCGCGCCAGCGAGCACCACGCTGACGTCGTGGGGCACGAGCAGCTCGACCGTGGCGTCCACGGCGTCGCAGACGCGCGCGGCGCCCCGCGGCAGGGTGGGCGACACCCCGGGCACCAGCACGGGCGCTGTCGGCAGGATCGCGACCCCGACGAGCACGGTCCTACCCCACCGGGACGGACATCGGGGCCGGGCTGGGCACCGGCGCGTCGCACGGCTCGGTGGTGGCCACGCCGAGCAGGTAGTGGCTCGCAGCCTCGGTCAGCCGCGCGTGCACGAGGTGTCCGGGCTCGACCCCGGGTGCGGCGGGCACATGCACGAGCCGGTTGGCGCGCGTCCGCCCCGACAGCCGCGACGGATCCGTCTTGCTGGGCCCTTCGATCAGGAGCTGCTGGACGGTGCCGACCTGGCGGGCGTTCGACGCGCGGGACAGCCGTCGGGTGAGGTCGGCGAGGCGGCGGTAGCGGGCGTTCACGACCGCCGGGTCGAGGTGCCCGTCCAGCACGGCGGCGTCCGTGCCGGGCCGGGGCGAGTACTCGAAGGTGAACGCGGAGT
>SKPY01000497.1 GCA_007119305.1 Nitriliruptorales bacterium | reverse complement strand
GCGGCCGGGCCAGCGTGCAGCGGGTACTCCGCGTCATCGATGGCCCAGGCCACCAGCGCCGGGTCGTGCTCGATGGTGCTCATGGCGTGCTCCGATCACCAGGTGTGCCAGCAGCAGGACGTGGACGGTTGCGAGGGGCGGGTGGAGGGCGGGCAGCGGCGGTCGAGGTGCGCCCCATCCACCGGTCAGCGTCTCCATGCCGGTCGCTGGCGCGACCGGCACAACCGGATATCCGGAGAATGCGACCGCGGCGCTGACGCTTGGGTCGCATTCCCTTGTCATGCATCGCGCGGCGCCCGCCTGCGCTGCCGGCGTGCGCTGCCGGCGCCCTCGGCCCGCGCACGGATGCCCTTCAGCATCTTGCGCTCCATCACGAACGACACGAGCTCGGTGGGCCCGAACTGCCACCAGAAGTAGCCGGACAGCGTGGGCTTGAAGTCGGTGCGCCAGCGGGACAGCAGCCGGGTGCCGCCGTCCGGGCGCCGTTCGAGCGCAAGCGCCCAGCTCGTGTAGGCCATGCCGCTGGCCAGCACCGCCTCCGGGTCACCGGGTGACTTGAGCACCAGCGTGCGGTTGGGGTGGACGAACGCGACCTCGAAGAACAGGTCGGCGGGATGGCCTTCGCGGACGAGGCGGATCGTGTCGCCGACGGCGACCTGCTGGTGCTCCGGCAGGACCGTGTCGGCGGAGTGGATGTCGCACCCGAAGAGGTTCTCCAGCCAGTCGTAGCTGTACAGGCCGCCACGGCCCTGGCCCATCTGCGCGAGCCATGGCCACACCCGCTCGACCGGAGCGGTGATCGTAAGCGCCCGGGTGCTGCCGGTCCGCGGGCTCAGCACCCAGTCGTCGCCCGGCAGCAGCTTCCGCCGCTCCTCGCGCGTGGCGCCCCAGCGCAGATGCCAGGGGCGCAAGATCGCGAAGTACGCCAGCGTGATGCCGACGAAGGCGATCAGCGCGTAGAGCACAAGGCGCAATACCCACCCTTCAGACGGGCCTGGTGGTAGCTCGCGAGCCACGGTCGCACGCCGACTGCGGTGCGGATAGGGTCGAACGACCCGCTGCGGGCAGGGTCCCCCGGCCCGCCCGGCTCGGGCCATGTCGGGGTTTGAGCGTGCGCTACCGTCGTGGCGATGGTCCGCGATCAGGGTGGCGGCGGCGAGTCCTTCCGCCGCGCCTATGCGGCGGCCACCGGGGACGAACGGCGCCTGCCGGCGTTCGCGTTCGGGGACACGCCTGCGCTGGCCGATGAGCTCGGACGGCTTGTGGTCGAGGGACCCAAGCGCGCGACCGCGGTGCTGCTCGCCGACCTCGAGCAGGACGGCGACGCGGTCCCCGCCGTGGGTGACCGCACGCTCGTGCTCGACGGCCGCGGGCGCGGGCTGTGCGTCATCGAGACGGTCGACGTGCGCGTCGGCGAGCTGGGGTCGGTCGACCCCGCGTTCGCGTGGGACGAAGGGGAGGGTGAGCGCACCCGCGAGGACTGGCTGGCGGTGCACCGGCGCTTCTTCGCCCGCCGTTGCGCCGCGCTCGGGCTGGCGCTGGCCGACGACCTGCCGACGGTGTTCGAACGCTTCGCCGTGGTCTGGCCGCGGACGGCTCGCAGGCCTGCGCTTGCCGTGCGGGACGGGCTGCGGGTCCGGATGCTGCGCTTCGACGAGCGGGTGTGGGCGGCGCGCACCTTGGAAGCGCGCTGGGGCGCCACGCTCGTGGTGGCGCGCGGAGTGCGCCACGACGCCGCCCGCCTGCCGGGCCTCGTCGCGTCCCGGACCGGACAACCCCTTGGCCTCGCCACCTTCCGCCCCTGGCCGGGTCGTGCGGCGGAGCTCGTCACGCTGGACGCGCTCGTGCCGGGCACCGGAGCGGGCCGGCTGCTGGTGGAGGCGCTCGAGACGCTCGGGCGCCGGGAAGGCTGGACACGGGTGTGGACGGTGACCACGAACGACAACACCCCGGCGTTGCGGCTCTACCAGCGGGCCGGATGGGACCTGGTGGCGTTGCACCGTTGCGCGGTCGCACAGGCCCGGCGGCACAAGCCGAGCATCCCGCGTCGCGGACTCGACGACATCACGATCCGCCACGAGCTCGAGCTGGAGCGGCTGCTGGGCTGACGGCCGGTCCGGCGGGGGCCCGGCAGGCGGGTCAGCCGGCGGACCGCACCTCGGCGACGAGCCGTTCGAGCGCCGCGGTATGCGTCCCGCGCCAGTACACCTGCCCGCAGTCGGCGCAGCGCGCGAAGTCGTCATGGGCCGTGCGGGTGGCCGGCTCGAGCCGGTGGGCGACCTCGTTCTTGGGGGCAGCCTCGAGCCGCCCGTTGCAGCGCGCGCAGCGGGTGAACGGGGCGAGCTCCGGGCTCAGGCGGAAGCGGCGGGCGACCTCGAGGACCTGCGCGCGGGGCTCGGTCGCGCGCACGAGGTAGCCGTGCGTGACCGTCCGCCGCATGAGCAGCCCCCGGTCACGGGTCAGCAGCCAGCGGCGGTCGTCCCGGGCGCGCATGGCCAGCTCGTCGTCGGCGACGTCGTTGCCGTACCACGAGTCGAACCCGACGAGCCGGAGCAGCTCGGCCAGGCGGCCGAGGTGCACGTCGAGCACGAAGCGCGGCGGGAGAGGCGCCGGACGGACGCGCGAGACCGCGTCGACGTCGAACGTGCAGAACGCGGGATAGACCGCCACGCGGTCACCGGGGCCGACCAGCGCGTCGAAGTCCACGCTGGCGCCGTTGACGAGCAGCAGGTCGACCTCGGTGTGGGGGATGCCGCACGCCTCGACCGCGTCCTTCACCGAGCGCGGTCGCGCGACGAGCACCTCCGCCTCGCCGGCACGGTCGGTGTTCCAGGCCAGGTCTGCGAGGTCGCCGTAGAAGCGGATCCGGGCGTATGCGGGCTCCACCCGGCCCAGGCTACGTCGGGTCGGGCGCGGGCGAACCCGCCAGGGGTCAGCCGCCGGACGCTCCGACGCGCCGGGCGCTCACCGCCCCGAGGCGGAGAAGTGCATCCAGTCCTTCGCGCTGTCCCAGTTGCCGCCCCAGCCCCAGCCGAGCGCTGCGAACGCCTCGGTCACCACGTCGCCGGGCTGGACCATGCCGGGCCGGTCGTGGTCGCGGTCGACATACGCGGACGCAAGCTCCGGCAGCACGAGATCGTCGCGCACGTAGGGGTTGTGGAACGGGTTGATGTCGACGGCGAGGCCGTAGGCGTGGTCGGACCAGCGCTGCCCGCCTACGGTGGGGCGGCACACGAAGGCCGTGGTGTTGTTGCCGTCACCGGTCGGGGCGGCAGCGAGCTCCGCGGCCTCGACGACGCGCATCTCCTCGATCGGGAACCGCGCCTCGTGCAGCGTCTCGAACACCGCGACGAGATCCTCCGCGGCCGAGGCGTGCACGAGCAGCTCCCCGGTGTGGTGGGCCTCGTCGAAGCCCCAGAAGGTCACGGTCGCGTAGCGCAGGTCATCGAGCTCGACCGGGCACTGCGGGTCCCAGGTCGAGCGGGCGGCGACGTCGTCGGGGACCGGCTCGATGCTCGCGGCGAACGCGTCGTCGCGCGGCGGGGGCAGCGCGCTCGGCGGGGGCGGCAGCCTGCGGTCGACCAGCTCCTCGGGGGTCGGCTGCACCTCACCGAACCCGTCTGCGCGGCGCGGCAGCTCGCGGGTGCCGAGCCGGTCCGGCCGGGCGGACTCCGGCT
>SKPY01000049.1 GCA_007119305.1 Nitriliruptorales bacterium | reverse complement strand
CGGGCCGCGCGGCAAAGGACGAGAACTGGTGGACGCGACGACGATCACGATCGGGATCATCGCGGTCGCCGCGGTCATCGTGCTGGCGGTGATCGTGGCCAACGCGCGGCGCGAGCGGCGCGGCGCCGAGGTGCCCGTGGGCATGCGGCCCGGCTACTCCGACGAGCAGCTGGAGCGCACCGTCCTCGAGCGCTGGATGCTCGTCGGCGTGGTCCTCGCGCTGTTCTTCGCGGTGTTCTTCCCGATCTACTGGATCACCGAGCACAACCGGCTGACCGCCCAGACGGAGGAGCGCTTCGTCTCCCAGGTCGTGCGTGGCGAGGCCCTGTACAACGAGGCCTGCCTCGAGTGCCACGGTGCCGGCGGCGCGGGCGGGGCGACGTCGTCGCCCTACGACCCCGACGCCACCTGGCCCGCGCCCGCCCTGAACAACATCGACGCGCGCTACGAGGACAACCCCAACATCGAGGACATCGAGGAGTTCGTCTTCGAGACCACGGCGCAGGGCCGCCCGGGCACGCCGATGCCGCCGTGGGGGGCACCGGAGGGGCCGTTCACCGACGACGAGGTCGAGGCCATCACCCTGTGGATCCTCGCGAACCAGGTCGACGAGGTCGACGAGGCCGAGGCCGCCGCGGACCTGTCCGGCGAGGAGCTGTACCAGGCCAACTGCGCGCAGTGCCACGGCGCCGAGCTCGAGGGCTGGGACTCCGGGGAGGGCCATCCCGCGCCGCCGCTCGACCGCGTGTTCGCGCGCCACAGCGAGGAGACGATGCTCGGCATCCTGCGCAACGGCATCTACGTGCCGACCGGCGCGATCATGCCGCCCTGGCAGGAGGGCTACATGTACCCCGGGGCGCGCTTCACCGACGACGCGCTCGAGCGCATCATCGACTACCTGCGCGAGCAGCAGCCGGCCGACGTGCTCGACGACGACGAGGACGCGCCGGATGACGAGGACGACGAGACGCTGGAGGCGCGCGCCTCCGGGACCAGCGGCTAGCGCCAGAAAGGGACGGACGTGACGGTGGCGAGCATGGTCGACCTCATCGTCTTCGCGGCTGACGAGATCCCGCCGGACACGGTCCTGGCGCAGCTCATCTTGCCGCTGTCGATCCTCGTGTTCCTCGGCAGCACGTACCTGCTCATGCGCTCGAACCTCGGCACGGCCCGCGCCTACTACGTGCTCGGCACCTGCCTGTTCGGGTTCCTGTTCATCATGAGCCTGTTCTGGGGCTTCGGTGCCCCCGGCACGCCGCAGGCCACCGGCCCGCAGAACCTGCCGGGGCAGCCGCTCGACGAGCTGCAGGAAAAGTGGGTGGCGTTCGCGCAGGACAGCCTGCTCGCGGACCGGCCAGACCTCGCGATCGTGCGGGAGTACCCGGAGGGCTTCGTCGAGGAGGGCTGGCCGGCCGACTTCGAGGAGACCGCCGACACCGGCGTCAACGAGATCCAGGACTTCTTCGCGTCCGAGGCGGCCGGCGAGCAGGTCACCGCCCTGTGGGAGCCGGAGACGGTGTCGTACGCCGTGACCGAGCGCACCGGCCTGCCGGTGCTGGCGATCGAGTTCCGTGAGATCGACGAAGAGGGCGAACCCACCGATGAGACCTACCTCGGGTTCGGCTTCTGGGACGAGGGCGCGCCCCTGCTGCCCAGCTACATCTTCATGGGGCTCTCGCTCGTCGGGCTGCTGCTGCACGGCTGGCTGCTCGACCGCAGCGAGCGCATGGAACGCCGGCGCCGGCGCGCGGACGCGGCGGCGGTCGACGCCGAACCCGAGCGGGTGCCCGCCGGCACCTGATCTCGCCGGCTCGGCGGTCGCGCGCCCGTCCCCCTGGCAGACTGGCAGCACGATGCGATTGCCCGCACTGGTTCTTGCGTGCGCGCTGCTCCTCGCCGCCTGCGGTTCGGGTGAGGCGAGCAGCTTTGCGCTCATCGACCCCGCGGAGCGCGAGCCCGCCCCCGACGTCCGCGCCGAGACCCTCGAGGGCGAGGAGCTCGGCCTCGCCGATCTCGACGGCGGGCCGGTGCTCATCAACTTCTGGGCATCGTGGTGTGGGCCGTGCATCGAGGAGGCGCCGGCGCTGCGCAACATCCACGACGCGTACGCCGATGAAGGGTTGCACGTGGTCGGCGTGAACGTGCGGGACCGCACGTCCAACGCGCGCCGCTTCGAGCGTGAGCTCGGCATCCCGTACCCGTCGTGGACCGACCCGGCCGCTGAGATCGCCGCGCGCTTCGGCGGCATCGGCCCCGCGGCGCTGCCGAGCACCCTCATCCTCGACGCCGAGCACCGGGTTGCGGTGCGGCTGTTCGGCGCGGTCACGTTCGCGGAGCTGCAGGGCTACGTCGAGCCGCTGCTCGACGAGGCAGACCCCGACCGGGGTGCAGCGTCGTGAGCGTTGACGCGCTGATCACCGACGCGAACGTGCTCGTCGCCATGGCGGTGGCGTTCGCCGCGGGGCTCGTGTCGTTCGCGTCGCCGTGCGTGGTCCCGCTCGTGCCCGGCTACCTGTCGTACATGACCGGCCTGTCGGGCGCGGAGCTCGCGTCCGCCGCGGGCAGCCGCCTGCGGGTGCTCGCCGGCGGTCTGCTCTTCGTGCTCGGCTTCGCGCTGCCGTTCGCGCTGCTCGGGTTCCTCGGCTCGTCGGTCACCGCGCAGCTGCAGAGCCGGCCGTGGCAGGTCGGGCTCGGCCTGCTCGTCGTGTTCCTCGGGCTCGCCTTCACGGGGCTGTTGCCGTTCGACTTCCTGCGCCGCGAGGTGCGGGTCAGCGACCGCGCCATCGACAAGGGCGTGCTCGGCGCGCTGCCGCTGGGGTTCGTGTTCGCCGTGGGCTGGATCCCCTGCATCGGGCCGGCGCTCGCCGCGATCCTGCTCATCGCCTCCAACCCCGCCACCGGGGCGGACAGCCTGCGCGGCGGGCTGCTTACGTTCACCTACGCGCTCGGCCTCGGCCTGCCGTTCATCCTCTTCGGCCTGCTCTACCACCGCGCCGGCAGCGCGCTCGCGTTCCTGCGCCGCAACGCGCACTGGTTCCAGCGCGCCGGCGGGGCCCTCCTCGTCCTCGTCGGCCTCGCGATGGCCACCGGGTTGTGGCTGGAGTTCATCATCTGGCTGCAGCCGCTCATCCAGGGCTACGAGCTGCCGCTGTAGTGACCGACACCGCCCGCCCCCGAGCCCCCGAGCGCGACCGCCCGTCGCGCCCGACGCGGCCGACCACGATCCCGGGGCCGTGGGAGACGGTGGTGCTCGCATGGCGGGTCCTGCGCCGCATGACCACCGCGCTGTGGCTGCTCTTCGCGCTGGCTGCGGCCTCCGTCGTGGCGACGTTCATCCCGCAGGAGCCGGTCATCCCGCCCACCGTCCGGGACTGGCGGGCCGGGGTCGAGGGCCCGGGCGCCGACGTCGCCGCCGTCTTCGATACCCTCGGGCTGTTCGACGTGTACGGCTCCTGGTGGTTCATGCTGCTCACGGGGCTGCTGATCGTGAGCCTCACCGGCTGCCTCGTGCCGCGCTACCGGGCCTTCGTGCGCACCGCGCGGCGCCCGCCCGTGGGGGGCCGCAACCTCGCGCGCCTGTCGAACCACGCCGTGATCGACACGCACCTGCCGCCCGAGCAGGCGCTGGCCGCAGCCGAGCAGGCCCTGCGCCGGCGCCGCTACCGGCTGCGCCGGCTCGCG
>SKPY01000491.1 GCA_007119305.1 Nitriliruptorales bacterium | reverse complement strand
CTGTCGATGATCGGACTCGAGACCATGCGCGGCGCCAACGCGGCGCTCGTCCGCAACCTTCGAGCGCGCTACGGGTTGTGACGCCACGGACCGGAGTGGCCTAGCGACCAGTCGCGTATCGTCTGGCAGTGCACGGAGCAGCGGAGCCCCCCTTTGGGGGGCAGAAGGCGATGCCGGGTGAGGTTTGTGGCCGCGGTGGCAGGGACGCAACGGTCCCTGGCTGGACTGGCCTGGGCAGCACTCGTGGCTGAACAGTCCGGCGGATGGCTCGAGGTTGTGAGCGTGGCCGAGCCGGGCAGCCGCGAGGTGCGCGCCCGCTGGTTGCACGAACAGCCCGAGGTGGCGGCCACCGGCGCCGAGGTCACAGTGCTCGAGGGCCCGCCGGCGGGGGTGCTCGTCAACGAGGCCAGGCGGACACCTGACACGGTCGTGTGCATGGCCATGCGTGGGCGCGGCCCGATGCGGGAGACGCTGTTCGGCAGCGTGTCCGGGGCGGTGCTGCGTACGGTGGGTCGGCCCGTGCTGCTGGTCGGGCCGCGTGCTCCGAAGCCAGCGGGGGACTGGAGGGCGCGCCGGCTGGTGGTGACGCTGGACGGCTCGGAGACGTCGGAGGCGATCCTGCCCGCCGCGGCCGAGTGGGCGCGGGTGCTGGGGGCGAGAGTCGAGGTGCTGTCCGTGATCTACCCGCCGGGCGATCCCGAGGCGCGCGCGGTCACGCGGCTGCCACCGGAGGCCGACGAGCGCTACGACTTCGTGACCGAGCGGGCTCGCGGGCTTGAAGCCGAGGGCTTGGATGTCGACTGGCAGGTCCTGGCCGGGGCTGACCCGGCGGCGACGATCCTCGAGCACGTCCGGCACGTCCCGTGGCTGGTGGCGATGGCCACCCACGGACGCACGGGCCTGGCGGCGGTGCTGGTGGGCAGCGTCACCAGCGAGGTGGTCCGAAAGCACGCCGGGCCGGTGCTGGTGGTGCGTCCGCCACGGCTGCGGGGTTAGCTGTCCTCGTCGCCGTCAGCGCCGGTCGGTTCGCCGCGAGCCCAGGCGGTGACCCGCCGCGTGGCCGCCGGATCGGCGGGCAGCGCGAGGATGAGCAAATCGCCCACCTGCAGCCGGGTGCGCGCCGTCGGGGAGAGCACCTGACCTCCGCGCATCACCGCGGCGACCAGCCCGGCAGGTGGGGGCACCTCCTGGAGTTGTCGGCCGGCGATGTGCAGGTCGCCGGTGATGGCGACCTCGATCAGCTCGGTGCTGGTCGAATCCAGTGGCAGCGCCTCGGCCACGGGCGACCACGCCGGGCGTTCCTGCCGCAATCCGAGCCTGCTGGCGACGGCGTTGATGCTCACCCCCTGCACCGCGGCGGACAGCAGCACGACGAAGAACACCATGTTGAAGATCAGGTCCCCCGCCGGGTAGCCCGCCACGAAGGGAAAGGTCGCGAGCACGATCGGCACCGCCCCGCGGAGCCCGGCCCAGGCGATCAGGGTGAGGTCGCGCCAGGGGACGCGGAACCACACCAGGCAGGCGAACACCGCGAGTGGACGAGCCACCAGGGTCAGGACCACGGCGATCGCCAGGCCGGGCAGCGCGACCGCGGGCAGCTCGGTGGGGAACACGAGCATGCCGAGGAGCAGGAACAGGCCGATCTCGGCGGTGTTGGCAAGCCCGTCGTGGAACGTGCGGATGTTGCGGCGGTGAAGCGGCACCCGGGCACCGACGAACAGCCCGGTCACGTACACCGCCAGGAACCCCGAGGCACCGATCTCGGCGGCGGCGCCGTATGCGAGTCCGGCCACGCCCAGCGCGAGCACCGGATACAGCCCCGCTGGGCCGAGCCGCGCGCGGCTCAAGAGCCAGCTGCCGGCGACGCCGATCAGCGTTCCTGCCATCAAGCCCCCGCCGAGCTGCAGGACCGCGAACCACACCCACTCGGCCGCGGTCGGATCGGACCGCCACGCCTCCAGCAGCCCCACCGTGAGCATGATCGCCACAGGGTCGTTGGAACCCGACTCGACCTCCAGCAGCGCGGTCAGCCGGCGCGGCAGCGGCGCCCGGCGCATCACGGTGAACACCGCGGCGGCGTCCGTGGACGCCACCACCGAGCCGATCAGCATCGCCGTGATCGGCTCCACGTCCAGGATCAGGTAGGTGCCCGCGGCCAGGAGCACCGCGGTGAGCACGACCCCGACCGTAGCCAGCGCCAGCCCGGGAGCGGCCGCGAGGCGCAGATCCCGCGGTTTCGTCGTCAGCCCGCCCTCGTACAAGATGAGGATCAGGGCGACGGTGCCGCCAGCCTGGGCGACCACCGGGTCCTCCAGCGTGACCAGCCCGAGACCGTCGTCGGCGATGAGCATGCCCAGCAGGAGGAAGAGCAACAGGCCCGGCACCCGCAGCCGGTCGGCGAACCCTGCGCCGAGCACCCCGGCGATCAGCAGCACGGAGACGGACAGCACCAGCCAGTCGGCAGGCAGCTCAACCGTCATCGCAGCCGCCCACGCATCCCGGCACTCACACCCCATTCGTCCAACGGCCGTCGGCTCGGGGGCGTCATGCTAGAGGATCGCCACAGCGCCCAGCCCGCCGCGACCGGGATCGCGGAGGCACAAGCATGAGCACCGACGCGCGGGCGATCCGCCGCGTCCTCGTACCCTTGGACGGCTCCGAACGCGCCCGCCGCGTGCTGCCCGCCGCGACCGCGCTGGCCTGTCAAGCTCACGCCGGCCTGGAGCTGCTCACCGTCCAGACGGCCGGCGGCGACTGGGAACACCACCTGCAGCCCCTCGCCGAGGCGCTCCCGCTGCCCGACGTCGACACCACCCTGGTCAGCAGCGGCCCCCCTGACGAGGCCATCGCCGACCTCGCCGACCGGCTTGCTGGCACCGTCGTGGGCATGGCCACCCGCGCCCGCAGCGGCCTGTCAGAAGTCCTGCTCGGCAGCACCGCCGCACGTGTCGTGCGGCGCACCCGCAGCCCCGTCCTGCTCATCGGCCCGTACGCCCACACGCCCGACCCGCACCGGCGCTACACCCACCTCGCCGTCTGCCTCAGCGGCTCGCAACGCGCCGAGCGCATGCTGCCCCTCGTCCAGCGTTGGGCCCGCCAGCTGCGCATCCCTCTGACCCTCGTGCACGGCACCGCACAGGACACACCCCCCGGCGACCGTGCGCCAACGGAACGGCGTCTCCGCGACCTCGCTGACCAAGCCCCGGATGTCGACTGCCCGGCGACCGTGCACATCGCCCCCGGCCCCACCCCCCCCACGGGCGTCAACGCCTACCTCGACCGACACCCCGACTGCCTCGCCCTCGTCTCCGTTCGCAAAGGCGCACGGCTCGAACGGCTCCTCCCCGGCGGGTTCACCAGCGACCTCGTCCAGCGCGCCCCCACCCCGGTCGTCGTCATCACCGCCGCGGCAGCACCGACCCGCCCGACTGAGACGACCCCCCGCTGAGCCTCGGACACCCCCCAACCACCACCGGCCGAAGCCACCAAGGGGCGCAACCGGCCCGGCCTACCTCTGAATGTCTAGAGAGAGTGGAGCTGAGGGGAATCGAACCCCTGGCCTCCTCGATGCGACCGAGGCGCTCTACCAACTGAGCTACAGCCCCAGGAGGCGCCCGCAGGGGGCGCGAACGCAGATGCTACCAGCCGCCCGCTGGTCCGGCACACGGGCCGGCTCCGCTGT